>NZ_DATCVJ010000220.1:0-5690 GCF_036566945.1 Chitinophaga sp.
GCGAGTTTTTGTCTTTCTCAGGATTATACTGATTTAGATGATTTTCTTGATTTTATTTTTTTGATTTTATAAGAAAAAAGATTAGCGAAGACCGGTGTGGGTATCCTCATTGATCTTCGCTAATCTTTTTTCATCTTACTAAAATCAAAAAAAACAAAATCAAGAAAATCATCTAAATCAGTATAATCCTGAGAAAGACAAAAACTCGCGAAAATTTCCCGACATTCGCACCTAATAGTTAATCACCCTAATTACCATTCCTAATGCACCCATCAAAACGGCTTACTGCTGTAGCAGCATTATTTTTTTTCATGGCCGCCCTGTTTGTGATCAGTGGTTGCCGAACCGCCCGAAAAGAAATGAACCCGGAATTTGCCAGATACATTGAGGCATATACCGCTGGTATCATTTCCAAACAGAGCGCCGTTCGTGTTCAGCTAACGGGACAAACGAATGTAACGCATACCCAAAACGAACCCCTGGACAAAGAAGTATTCGAATTCTCTCCTTCGATTAAGGGTAAGTCGTACTGGATAGATGCTACCACTATTGAATTCAGACCAGACGAAAATCTGCAACCCGGTAAAACCTACCAGGCCACTTTCAAACTGGGCAAAATCCTCGATGTTCCCAAAGAACTGAAAACATTTGATTTTGAATTTAAGATCATTAAACCGTCTTTTTCTATCGATAACTTCGGACTGAAATCCAGTACCAACAATACCCTGGACCGTATGACCTACTCCGGCGCGATTTATACCGCCGATGTAGAAGATCCCCAGGCCATTGAGAAAATACTGACCGCGCAATACGGCGGTAAAGGATTACCCATTACCTGGCAGCACAATGCCACCGAACGTACCTCCCGGTTTACCATTGCAAATATTCCCCGCGCCAACATTGCCCGGAACCTGGAGCTGAGCTGGAATGGCTCGTCTCTGAAAGTAGATAATACCGGCAAAAGCACCATAGAAGTTCCCGCCATCGGCGACTTTAAAGTATTGGACGTTAAAGCACTCTCTGACCCGGAACAACACCTGCTGGTACAGTTTTCCGATCCTATCAGCATGGCGCAAACGCTGGAAGGACTCATTGGCATCAGCGGACAAAGTGATCTGCGCTACACCGTAGATGGCAGCGAAGTAAGCGTGTATACCCCCACCAGGCTGGAAGGAAATTATAATGTAATTGTGAATGAAGGCGTCATCAATATCACCGATAAACGTTTAGGCAAAACATTCAGCGCAAACGTAAACTTTGAGAACACGTTACCATCTGTCAGCATTCCCGGAAAAGGGGTGATCCTGCCAGAAAGTAATAAACTGGTAATGCCGTTTGAAGCCGTGAACCTCAACGCCGTAGATGTGACCATCATTAAAATTTACGAAAATAATGTACCACAATACCTGCAACGCAACGACCTCGATGGCAGTCAGGAACTACGGCGTGTAGGCAAGCCCGTAGTAGAAAAAACAATTCGCCTCGATGTTGATAAATCTGTCAACCTCCATAAGAAAAACCGCTTCTTCCTGGACCTTGATAAGATGCTGCGCACCGAACCAGGCGCTATTTACCGTATCACCATTGGCTTCCGTAAGTCATATGCCATGACTGCCTGCTCCGCAGATACCACCAAAGACGGAGACCAGGCTTCTTCAGAGGAGGGCGAAGGCGATGAAGAATACTATGGCGGAGAAAAAATTGACGACGACGATTCCTTCTGGCAACGCTACGATAGCTACTATCCATACGGCTACAACTGGGACCGTCGCAATGACGCCTGCTCAAACTCTTACTATAGCAAAGACAAATGGGCTTCCCGCAATATCATTTCTTCCAACATTGGCCTGATTGCCAAAAGAGGAAATGACAATAGCATGGTAGTGGCGGTAACGGATATACGCGACACCAAACCCATGATAGGCGTGGAACTGGAACTGCTCGATTATCAAAACCAGGTCATCTTTAAAACAAAAAGTGATGGCGAAGGCTTGTCTACCTTTGACCTGAAACGTAAGCCCTACCTGCTCATTGCCAAAAAAGGCAATGAAAGAGGCTACCTCAAACTCGATGATGGAAGTTCGCTGCCATTAAGCCGTTTCGACGTAAAAGGAGAAGAAGTACAAAATGGCATCAAAGGTTTCCTGTATGGCGAACGTGGTGTATGGCGCCCCGGCGATTCTGTTTATCTCACCTTCATATTGGAAGACAAAGGACAGAAACTCCCTGCTGAGCACCCGGTAACGCTGGAATTATATAACCCAAAAGGGCAGTTATACAAGCGCATTAATCAGCATGAAGGATTGAATGGCTTCTACAGCTTTGCTACTGCTACCGCACCTGACGATCCTACCGGCAGCTGGGTAGCCAAAGTAAAAGTGGGCGGCGCTACGTTCCAGAAAAATGTACGCATAGAAACCGTAAAGCCTAACCGCCTTAAAATAAAAATGGATTTCGGCAACAACGTATCGTTGTCGAAAGGTAGTTCTACCGGCAACCTCTCTGCCATGTGGCTGTTTGGCGCTACTGCACAGCATCTTAAAGCGAAAGTAGATGTATCGCTGGTACAGGGAACTACCAGCTTCAAAAACTTCAGCGACTACTCCTTCGATGATCCGGTAACACATTTTGACGCAGAAAATAAAACCATCTTTGAAGGTCCCCTGAATGAGAACGGCACCGCCCCTGTCAATGCCGATATACAGTTGGGGAAGGTAGCGCCGGGACAACTGAAAGCTAATTTCGAAATAAAAGTATTTGAGCCGGGAGGTGATTTCAGTATCGACCACTTCTCCATGCCTTACAATCCGTTTACTTCCTATGCAGGTTTACGTATGCCTGCAGGCGACCGCACTACCGGTATGCTGCTCACAGACCGAGCACACACCATTGATCTGGTAGATGTGGATGGCAACGGCAACCTCACCAAAGGCAGTCGTGAAGTACAGGTAGAACTATACAAAATAAAATGGAGATGGTGGTGGGATGAAGGTGAAGAAGATGATTATTCCAACTTCACACAAGACAGCTACAATCAGCTGCTGAGCAAAGAAACCGTTACCCTTCAGGATGGCAAGGGCAAATGGAATCTACAGGTAAATTCACCAGACTGGGGCAGGTACCTGGTACGGGTGAAAGACCTGCAAAGCGGACATACCGCCGGTAAATCTGTGTATATCGACTGGCCAGGCTGGGCAGAAAGAATGCAGAAAGATAACCCTGCAGAAGCGTCCATGCTGGTGTTCACATCTGACAAACAACAATACAAAACCGGCGACGATATTACCCTGACAATCCCCAGCAGTGAAGGCGGACGCGGACTGGTAAGTATTGAATCCGGCAGCAAAGTATTAAAGACTTACTGGATCACTACCAAACAAGGACAAACTACTTTCAAATTCAAGGCGGAGAAAAGCATGACGCCTAATATATACGTGAACGTTAGTTTGCTGCAAAAACATGCGCAAACAATCAACGATTTGCCCATCCGTATGTATGGTACTATTCCTATTTCAGTAGAGGATCCGGGTACTATTCTCAAACCCGTGATCACCATGTCGGATAAGCTGAAACCAGAAACAGAAGCCAGTATATCCGTGAGCGAAAGCAATGGTAAACCCATGACCTACACCATCGCCATTGTAGATGAAGGCTTGCTGGATCTTACCCGCTTTAAAACACCTGACCCGCATAGTGCTTTCTATGCCAGAGAAGCACTGGGTGTAAAAACATGGGATCTGTACGACTTTGTAATAGGCGCCTGGGGCGCAGATATGGACCGTATCCTCAGTATTGGTGGTGATGAAGGACTGGATAAAAATGCCGGTAGCGCCAAAGCTAACCGCTTTAAGCCAGTAGTGAAATATATGGGACCTTTCTACCTGAAAACAGGACAGAAACAAACACATAAATTCAAACTGCCGCCATATATCGGTTCTGTAAAAGCGATGGTAGTAGCCGGACAAGACGGCGCCTATGGCTTTGCAGAAAAAGCAGTAGCGGTGAAGAAACCGTTGATGCTGCTCACTACCGCACCCCGTGTACTCGGACCATCAGAAACCATCCAGGTACCGGTGACGGTATTCGGACTGGAACCTAATATCCGTAGTGCCAGCGTTACCATCAGCACCAGTCCTTTGCTGGAAATAGTAGGAGAGCAAACTAAAACAGTCACCTTTACTCAACCGGGCGAACAACTGGTTTATTTTGATGTAAAAGTAAGACCGCAAACAGGTGTTGCTAAAATAAAAGTAGTGGCCAGCAGTGGGGCAGAAAAAGCAGAAGAAAATATAGAACTGAATGTGCGTAATCCAAATCCGGTGATTACCAACATCATTGAAAATACACTGGAAGGCAATAAGAGCTGGGAATCTCCTTTCAGCCCGGTAGGCATGGCGGGCACCAACAGTGGTGTGCTGGAAGTATCTACTATTCCATCGCTCAACCTGGCCAAGCGTTTGCGCTTCCTGATAGAATACCCGCATGGTTGTATAGAACAAACAACTTCGGGTGTGTTCCCGCAGCTGGTATTGAATCAGCTGATGGATGTGAAAGAAAGCCAGCTGGCGGAAATAGACCGTAACGTGAAAGCAGGGATCAATCGCCTGAAGAGTTTCCAAACCTCCGATGGAGGCTTCAGCTACTGGCCGGGAGAAGGTAACTCCGATGAGTGGGGGACCAACTATGGCGGTCATTTCCTGATAGAAGCACAGGCAAAAGGCTATACACTGCCACCGGGATTACTGGATCAGTGGAAAAAATACCAGCGCAATAAAGCCGGTACCTGGGCGCCAAGTACCCTCAACTTCTACGGTGGTGATCTTACACAGGCGTATCGTTTATACCTGCTGGCACTGGCTAAATCGCCGGAGTTGGGCGCTATGAACCGGTTGAAAGAATTCAAATATTTATCTGTACCCGCCAAATGGAGATTGGCAGCGGCCTACAAACTAGCCGGACAACCGGAAGTGGCGAATTCGCTCGCACAAAACCTGGCCACAGAAGTAAAACAATACACACAATTAGGCGGCACCTTCGGTTCCGATCTGCGTGATAAGGCCATGATCCTGGAAACCATTACCATCCTTGGTCAACGCAACCGTGCCGGCGAAATGGTGAAACAAATTGCCGCGCAGCTGTCGCAAAACGACCAGTGGTACAGCACCCAAACCACCGCTTACGCATTGATAGCGATTGCCAAATACTGCGGCGATAATAAAGGTGGCAGCAAAATGAGCTTTGCCTACACGTTAAACGGCGTTAAAGGCACCGTAAACGGCCAATCTTTCGTTACGCAGGTACCAATTACCTTCAACGGCGCTACGGGCAATATCAGCATCCGGAACAACGGCCAGAACTTACTGTATGTACGACTCATTCTCCAGGGACAACCGGATGCCGGTCAGGAACCGGTAGCCAGCAACAACCCGGATGTATTGGGAATGCAGGTAAACTACAGCACCCGTGATGGCAAACCTATTGACCCGGCCACACTCCGCCAGGGTAGCGACTTTATGGCTACAGTAACCATCAACAATCCGGGTAAACGTGGCTATTACGAACAAATGGCGTTATCACAAATCTTCCCGTCAGGATGGGAAATACTGAATACCCGGTTAATGGACAACGACAGCGCTTTCCATTCTTCCCCATCTACGTATATGGATATCCGTGATGACAGGGTATATACT
>NZ_DATCVJ010000221.1:0-2345 GCF_036566945.1 Chitinophaga sp.
ATCAATACCATAGCAATCCGGATAGCGGATTTGCGGAGCAGAAGATACGATGATGATTTTTTTCGGTCCTAAACGATCCAGCATTTTAACGATACTCTCTTTCAGGGTAGTACCGCGAACAATGGAGTCATCTATTACCACGAGGGAATCAATACCTGGTCTTACTTTACCGTAGGTGATATCGTACACGTGTTGTACCATTTCATTACGGCTGGAATCTTCGGTAATGAACGTACGCATTTTTACATCCTTGGTAGCTATTTTATCGATGCGGATGCGGCGGTTCACCATTTCAGTGAGCTTTTCCTCATCGAAGTCTTTACCCCAGGAAAGAATACGTTCCACCTTTATTTTGTTGAGATAGTCTTCCAGTCCTTTTAACAGGCCATAGAAGGCTACTTCAGCGGTGTTTGGAATAAAGGAGAAGATGGTATTGCGCAGGTCATTGTCGATGGCCTTTAAAACCGTACCGGATAACAGACGGCCCAGGTCAGTACGTTCCTTGTATATTTTTTCATCGTTACCACGGGAGAAGTAGATCCTTTCAAAGCTGCAGGCTTTACGTTCCTTAGGTTCGAGAATTTGTTCAATGCTGTAGTCGCCGTTGTTTTTAACGATGAGTGCATTACCCGGCATCAGTTCCAGTACTTCATTTTCGCCTACGTTAAAAGTGGTGCGGATAGCAGCTCTTTCTGAGGCAGCCACAATCACATCTTCATTAATGTAGTAGTAGGAAGGACGGATACCATGTGGATCACGGATAACGAAGGCATCTCCGGAACCAATCAGTCCGCAGGTATGATAACCGCCGTCAAACATTGAGAATGCCTGTTGCAGGATATTTTTGATATCAAGGTCATTGCTGCCTTCATTATCATCTTTAGCGAGGAAATGGTGCACCACTTCCAGCATGGCGGCGAGATCGCTGTTCTTATGTACATCACCTGGTTCAGCTTTGGAGAACTCAAAGAGTTCATCTGTATTGATCAGGTTGAAGTTACCTGCCATAGCAAGGTTGCGGGCAGGAATGGTGTTGTAGCGTACAAAAGGATGGCAGAGTTCCACATTGTTTTTACCCTGCGTAGCGTAACGGATATGTCCCATCATCAGCTCCCCGAGGAAACGCACATGGCCTTTCATCAGTCCTGGATATTTGGTGATTTCAGGCTGATATTTTTCTATCTCCTGTATCTCGTCACGTACTTTTGCGAAAATATCCCCGATGGCTTGTGGGGCAGCACTGCGGATGCGGTGCATAAAGGGAACACCAGGTTCGGTATTTAGTTTAACGGTAGCTAAACCAGCGCCATCCTGACCTCTGTTGTGTTGTTTTTCCATGAGCAGGTACAGTTTGTTCAGCCCATAGAAAACACTCCCATATTTTTGTTGGTAGTAGGAAAACGGTTTTCTTAATCTTATAAATGCCAGACCGCATTCATGTTTGATCGCATCACTCATGGCAGAAAATTGAAGTCGCAAAGGTACGGCAAAAAAGGAGAAAACCAGAAAGGTATGGGAAAGGTATCAGGCTTGGCCTATCTGGTATCGGAAAGCCGTAAAAAAAGCGGAGATAAAAGCTTCCGCTTCTATCTCCGCTTTATTAACAGCTGACAGCTGCTTTATTGTTTCGCCAGGGTTGCCATCCACTGGCTGATATGATTACAGTTTTTGTACTCGTCATCCACGTGCACATAGAAAGTAGGGATCTTTTCGAGGAGCCATTTGTTGATAGCTTCTGCACGTTTGATATCCAGCGTACGTTGTTGTATGCGGGAATAATCGTCTGTCAGATTTTCTCTATGTGGTTGTGAGCGTGTTTTCAGGTAAACGATACGTACCGCCTGGCGGCCAGTTTCGTCTGTGAACTGCACGGGTGCTGAAATTTTGCCTGGTTTCAGGGTGTCGAGCATCAGTACAATATCTCTTTGTTCCGGATCGTCCAGCTGATCAATGGTGATCAGGGTGCTACCGTCGCCTGTTTTAGACTGGAGCATACCACCATCAAATTTGGCACTTGGCGCGTCGCTGTATTTCGCAACGGCTTCTGCAAAGTTGATTTTGCCGGCCAGGATGCTGGTGCGAATAGAATCCAGTTTGGATACATTGGCTGCCAGATCGGATTTGGTTACCGCTGCTCTCAGAAGGATATGTTGAACGGTGATATTATCGCCGGAACGTTTCAGCATCTGGATCAGGTGATAGCCGAACTGGGATTTAACGGGAGAAGAGATTTCGCCTTCTTTCAAACGGAAAGAGGCGGCCATGAACTCAGGGTCCCAGGTTTTTTCACTGCGGTTGAGTACCATGATACCTTTGTTATCCTTCACGGAAGGATCTTCAGAGTA
>NZ_DATCVJ010000222.1:0-3415 GCF_036566945.1 Chitinophaga sp.
GAGCGGAGAGTTACCGGCCGTCAGCGTTCCATTACCACGAATACGGATAACAGGTGAGGAAGAAGGATCTCCGGAGGCATTACCAACGAAAACACCACTTACTTTACCCTGCAACATTTTATCCATGCTGCTGGCGGTAACGTCTTTCAGTTTGGCACCGCTTACTGCCTGTGCAGCGCCGGTGAGGTTTTTGGTGGTAGTAGTAGTATACCCCATTACAACTACCTCTTCCAGTTTTTTGGTATCTCCATCCAGTTTAACGTTAATGTCGGAACGACCACCTACCGCTACTTTCTGCGGTACATAGCCAATATAGGAGAATACCAGTACACTGGTTTCAGCAGGTGCCTGGATGGTATATTTACCGGTAGCATCAGTCACGGTACCAATGCTGGTGCCCTCCACAGATACAGTTACACCTGGCAACGGATCTTTGGTGGTAGCATCTGTTACATAGCCTGTTACTTTTACCTGTGCGGTACCGGATGGAGTAATCACTACCAGGTTATTTTCCAGCACACGATAGGTAACGTTGGAGCTATTGAAGAGCAACTTCATGACATCATTGATCTGTTTATCTTTCACATCAATGGTCACTGCCTTATTGAGGTCAGCGAAGTTCTCGTTATAGAAGAAGCGGTAATTACTACTATTCTCAATTAGTTTAAATACCTCTTTCACGCTTGCATTTTCAGCATGTAGTTCTTTAATTTTCTCCTGCGCAGAAACGCTGGCGGATACTTGTAAAAAACCTCCGAAAATCAGCAGACCTGTCAATTTCGTCATGAGCAATAATTTTCGCCCGGGGCAAAAAAATGCCGCCAGGTTTGCAGTGGATTTCATAAACTTGTATAGATTTTAGTTAAACGAATGATTACGGTGATACGGCCCGTCGCAAAGGCTATTCACCAACACGTGATTTTCGTTGATTGGGGGTGAGTCGCATCACTCCCAATTTTTTTTCATTTGTTCATGTCCGGCATGTAAGCAGTTTTACAGGTGATTGAATGATGATTCTCCTATATATTTTCCGGTTATTACCGTGTCTTAAATGCTTTTATATATTTTTCTTTTAGCTCATTGTCCATGGCCAGGGTCACGATCCCCTTGTCTATGGTATATTTCATTGGAGCTGTGAGCTTCAGGATGTTGAGTACCTGTTCCAGTGTTTCCTTACGGAAAGTACCACTGAAGCGGTATTCCTTGAGTTCCTGTTCTGCAAAAATCACCTTAACATTAAACCGTCGTTCCATGGTTACCGCCAGTTCGTCCATGGTTTGAGCGGCTACTATCCAGTTACCGTCTTTCCAGGCAGTATATATTTCTGTGTTGTTCACTTCCCGGCTTTCTATCGGAGCAGCTGTGACGCTGTCTCCGGTAGCTGCCGGTATTTTCATATGTTCACTGTCCCTGCCTGTCAACGGCTTTTTATACACAACATGTTGATGTGGCTTCATCATGAGTCCGAAAGGGGTGATTGTTTTGCTGCCATCAATTTTCACTTCTCCGTCTACCAGCGTAGTCACCACGGTTTTATCTTCCGGATATGCCTTTACATTGAAAGAGGTACCCAGCGCGAGTATTCTCAGGTCGGAAGCCCTTACTGTAAAAGGTTTCTGGGCATTGGTATGCACTTTAAAGAAAGCTTCTCCTTCCAGTTTTACTTCCCGGCTATTGCCATTATAGGACTGTGCGTATTGCAGTTTGCTGCCGGCATTCAGCCATACTTCCGTACCATCAGACAATTCAATTTTGGTAGTGGCCCCTTTTGGGCTGGTTACCGTTACTATGGCATTGTTATTCTTTTCTTTTTTCAGAGATGACCAACCATATACCAGGCCACCACCGATTAAAAAGGGCAGTGTATAGGAAGCGGCTACGCGGAAATAATACCTCCATCTGTTCACCACAACAGGCGGCTCAATGGCTGTCCTGTACTGCATACTGTCCCAGGCGGCAGTGGTATCATATGTTCCTGACGCTGTGGCCTGCCATACATCCCTTAGTTGCAGAAAGTAGGACCTGTTCTCTGCCAGCGCATTGATCCAGTGTTCCAGTACTTTTTGCTCCTCCGCGGAAATATTACCGGATAAAAAGCGTGCAATCAGGTCATCTACCTGCTCCTGTGTATAGTTAGCCCCCATAATATAGAAAACAAGTACTAAGACAATATTTAGTATCGCATAGGGTGACAAGCGTCGAAAAAAAATTATTTTTTATTTAACATACTACCTGAGATGAGGAAGTAATTCATCCCGTAACCGTTGCAGGGCGCGGGTCATCTGGGTTTTTACGGTATTGATGGAGATACCTAAATGGCGGGATATTTCAGGATAACTGAGTTGTTCAAATCTGCTGAGACGGAAAACATCCTGGCATTGGGGTGGTAATTTGCGGATGGCTTTTTCTGCAAGCAGTTCCAGTTCTGACGTTTCGAGTTTTTCTGCCGGTGAATGTGAGGGCAGGCTGAAGAGGGCGATACGGGATTCCAGTTGTTCCAATAATTCGTGGCTGTACTGTGCCCTGATCCTGTTTTGTTTAATAAAATTGAGGCAGTTATTTTGTACAGCTCTGTACAGGTATGCCTTTTCGGATACCTGAATGTCCAATCCATCATACTTCTCCCATATTTTCATAAAGGTGTCCTGCACAATTTCTTCTGCCAGTTCATGTCTATTTACAAAATCATAAGCAAATGTGCAGAGCGCAGGGTAGTACGTTTTGAATAGCAATTCAAAAGTTGGCATTTGACGTTGTTGCTGGGCAATATTTTTACTGACTTCCTCCAAGTTGTCTCCGAATCTCTTCACCAGTATGTTCACTGTGCCGAAAAGATACGACAAAGGAGTGAAAAGCAGAAAGGCAAAAGCAAAAAGCTACCACAAAGGGAACTCAGGCGCAAAAATATCCGCTTAGATCTCCTTCATAATAGCTTTTTGCTTTTGCCTTTCTGCTTTCAGCTACATGCACAGGCCTCCGCAGGTGCTGATGGTCTGGCCAGTTACATAGCTGCTCATGTCGGATGCCAGGAACAGGCAAACATTGGCAATGTCTTCCGGTGTACCGAAACGGGCCAGCGGAATTTGTTGAATATAGTTAGCAGCGCCCTCCCCTTCTTTGAGGTAGCTGGTCATATCTGTTTCTACGAAACCTGGTGCCACTGCATTGCAACGGATGTTACGGCTGCCCAGTTCCTGTGCGATGGACTTGGTAAATCCGATAATACCTGCTTTGGAAGCAGCATAGCTGCTTTGTCCGGCGTTACCCATAATACCAATTACGGAACTCATATTAATAATACTGCCGATCTTCGCCTTCATCATAGGGCGTATCACCTGTTTGGTCATGTTATATACGCTCTTCAGGTTGATGTTCATCACATCATCCCATTGATCGGGGCTCATGCGCAGCAGCA
>NZ_DATCVJ010000223.1:0-5790 GCF_036566945.1 Chitinophaga sp.
AACTGAATACTTCCAGCCACGTGTTTGGGGCCAGTGGAGACCTATCTTCTTCCTGAACCTCCTGATCAACTTTGTAACGCCGTTACTGTTCCTGATGAAAAGGGACACTAAACGTAATTATACTGCCATCGTATTCATCGCTATCGTGATCATCTTCGGTCACTGGCTGGATTTCTGGCAGATGGTGTACCCTGGTACTGTTAAAAACCTGGTATTCCCGTGGTATGAATTCGGACTCGGACTTGGTTTCGTGGGACTGATCATTTTCCTGGTATCCAATCAGCTGACAAAAGCTTCATTGGTTCCAAAAAATCATCCTTACCTGAAAGAAAGTATCGTTCATCACACCTAATAGGTGATCAAGGAGATTAGGCAATAGAAAAGCATTAGATAACTTAATTATTTCATATAGCAATGTCAGGATTTTTAGCAGTCTTAGTTGTTGTTCTCATATTCATAGTCATCTTCCAGATTGCGAAGGCGAGCGAATATGTGTCCATATTGAAGGGAGAAAAGAAAGCGCGCGAGCAAAGTAACCGTATAAATGGTTTCCTGCTGATTGCATTCCTGGTGCTGGGGCTTATAGGAGTGTACTGGTGTAACGATTTGCTGAAAGGCAAAATCCTGGGCGAATCTGCTTCAGAACAGGGTGAAGGCGTTGATACCCTCATTTACGTAACACTGGCCATCACTGGTGTGGTGTTCGTGCTTACCCAGGTAGCTTTATTCTGGTTCGCATTTAAATACCAGGAAAAAGAAGGTCAAAAAGCATTTTACTTTCCGCATAATAATAAACTGGAAGTTATCTGGACCGTTATTCCGGCGATCGCATTAACCGTACTGGTGGCTTTTGGTCTGAAACATTGGTTCCAACTGACTTCTGATGCTCCAAAAGATGCACAGGTAGTAGAAGTAACCGGCAAACAGTTTAACTGGATTTTCCGCTACCCTGGAAAAGATGGTCAGCTGGGTCGTCGCGACTTCAAAAATATCGACCCTTCTGCAGGTAATGAATTAGGCCTGGACTGGAATGATCCGCTGAATAAGGATGATTTTATGCCTACCGAAGTTCACCTGGTAGTTGGTAAACCAGTTAAATTTGTAATTGGTTCCCGCGATGTTATCCATGACGTAGGTTTACCTCACTTCCGTATGAAAATGGATGCGGTTCCTGGTATTCCTACTACCCTCTGGTTTACACCTAAGTATACCACCAAACAAATGCAGGAAAAAACCGGTAACCCGGATTTCACTTTCGAAATTTCCTGTGATCAGATGTGTGGTAGCGGTCACTATTCCATGAGAGGCGTGATAGTAGTAGAAACACAGGCTGAATTTGATGCCTGGACAGCTAAGCAGAAATCTACTTATGATTTAACACACCAGGCTGCTGCTCCTGCTGCAGCAGACAGCACACAAAAAGTAGTAGCTGCTAACTAGTAAGCTGTAATTTTGTGTAGAAGAATTTTTGACGGAGTACAATTAAAAACAATAAAGACAAACTGACAAACGACGATACTTCCCGGGCGTTAGTTTATAATAAACCGAACCGATTATGAGTAACGAAGCAACATTGCACAGTCAACAGGAGGTAATGCACGGAGCGCATGATCATCATGATCATGAGCACCATCATGAAGACAGTTTCATCTCGAAATATGTGTTCAGCATGGATCATAAAATGATCGCCAAACAATTCCTGATTACTGGTATCGTTTGGGCTATCATTGGTGCCTTCTTCTCTGTTCTGTTCCGTTTGCAACTTGGTTTTCCCGATGCTACTTTCCCTTGGCTGGAAAGCATCCTGGGTCATTGGGCTAAAGGTGGCCGCATTTCAGCGGAAGCATATTATGCATTGGTAACAATGCACGGTACCATCCTTGTATTCTTTGTATTGACTGCCGGTTTGAGCGGTACCTTCTCTAACCTGCTGATCCCCCTGCAGGTAGGTGCGCGTGACATGGCCTCTCCTTTCATGAACTGTCTGAGCTATTGGTTTTTCTTCCTGGCTAGTATGGTAATGATGGCTTCCCTGTTTGTTCAAACAGGCCCTGCTTCCGGAGGTTGGACAATGTATCCGCCACTGAGCGCATTAGGTGATGCTTCTATCGGTTCTAAAGTAGGGGTGGATTTGTGGTTAACCAGCATGGCACTGTTTGTTGTTTCTCAGCTGCTGGGTGGTTTGAACTATATCTCTACACTGCTGAATATGCGTACCAAAGGTATGGCGATGACCAAAATGCCTTTGACTATCTGGTCATTCTTCTTTACCGCTGTATTAGGTGTACTGTCTTTCCCTGTATTGCTGTCAGGTTTCATCCTGCTGCTGATGGATCGTCACGCTGGTACGAGCTTCTACCTGTCCGATATCTTTATCGCCGGTAAAGCTTTGGCTAACGAAGGTGGTAGTGCTATTCTCTATCAACATTTATTCTGGTTCTTAGGTCACCCTGAGGTATATATCATTATCCTCCCTGCAATGGGTATGGTATCTGAAGTATTAGCGGTAAGCGCACGCAAACCTATCTTCGGTTACCTGGCAATGATTGGTTCCCTGTTCGCTATCTGTATCCTGGCCTTCCTGGTTTGGGCGCACCATATGTTCGTTACAGGTCTGAATCCGTTCCTGGGTGCATTCTTCGTACTCTTAACCTTATTGATTGCGGTACCATCTGCCATCAAGGTATTTAACTGGATCACTACTATCTGGAAGGGTAATATCAATTTTACACCTGCTTCCCTGTTCTCTATCGGTTTCGTGAGCACTTTCATCTCCGGCGGTTTAACAGGTATCTGGTTAGGTAACTCTTCTATCGATATTCACCTGCATGATACCATGTTTGTGATCGCCCACTTCCATATTGTAATGGGTGTATCTGCATTCTTCGGTATGTTTGCCGGTATCTACCACTGGTTCCCTAAAATGTATGGACGTTTCATGAACCAGACCATCGGTTTCATCCACTTCTGGGTAACTATGATCGGTGCTTACCTGATCTTCTGGCCTATGCACTACGAAGGTATGGCGGGTATGCCAAGAAGATACTATGATGTATCAGGTTGGGCTTCCTTCAAACAGTTTGGTGGGCTGAACGAATTTATCACTATCGTGGTAATCCTGGTATTTGCGGTACAACTCCTGTTCGTGTTTAACTTCTTCTACAGCATTTTCAAAGGTAGAAAGATGACCACTCAGAATCCATGGAACGCAACTACCCTGGAATGGACTACACCTATCCACGCCGGTCACGGCAACTGGCCTGGTGAAATTCCTGAAGTTTACCGTTGGGCTTATGACTATAGCAAGGATGGAAGAGATTTCATTCCGCAGACAGAGCCAATTGGACCTAATGAATCAGCGCACTAAAATATAGTTCGGAATTCCGGCAGGAAGAGACCCTTTAAAGGAAAATCTTCCTCCCGGGATTTTGTTCACTGTGATGTTTGTAAATTTGTTCCGGACTTTAAAACCGGAATGTGGCTAGAAAAAAAATGTTGCAAGAAAACTCCATAAAATTGTCGTCATCGTATGCAGTAGCCAGTAAGGCGAAAGATTACTCTCAGCTGATGAAGTTTAATCTCACCTTTATGGTGGTATTTTCGTCTGTAGTGGGTTATCTGCTGGTACCAGGAGTGGAGTTTAACTTAATAAAAGTTCTTTTATTATTTGCCGGTGGTTTGCTGGTTTCCGGATCTGCAAATACTATTAATCAGATATGGGAGAAGAATACAGATAAACTGATGGCCCGCACCGCTGTTCGTCCATTGCCCTCCGGGCGTATGAACGATGGTGAGGCGATAGTGCTGGCAGTAGTAACCGGTGTAGCGGGTATCCTGATTATGGGATATTGCTTTAACTGGTTAGCCGGTTTACTCAGCCTGGTTTCCCTGGTATTATACGGTTTCGTATATACGCCCTGGAAAAAATGGAATTCACTGTCCGTACTGGTAGGTGCTATTCCAGGTGCCATGCCTCCCTTAATCGGATGGGCAGCTGGCGCCAATAACCTGGCGGAAGGTGGCTGGTCTTTATTCGCTATCCAGTTTCTGTGGCAATTTCCGCATTTCTGGGCTATCGCCTGGATTGCGTATAAAGATTATGCGAAAGCAGGCTTCAGAATGTTGCCTGGTAGCGGAGAACCCAACAAGTACGCCGCCATTCAGGCCGCTATGTACACCTTGTTGCTGATTCCTGCCGGCGTAGCACCGTACCTCCTGAAGATCACTGGCAGCATTTCTGCTATAGTGGCCATTCTTGCAGGTATTTTCTTCCTCTACAGAGCAATTAACCTGTACAGAAAGAATGATGTTCCGGCCGCTCGCAAGCTGATGTTCGGATCTTATATTTATCTGACTATTGTTCAGCTGGCACAGCTACTGGACAAAGCATAAAATGAAAAGAGGAGTGATGGATACTATGACATTAGAACAACGTAAGAAAATACATCCGCATAAATATTCCCTATGGATTGCTATGGGTAGCATTACCATGATGTTTATCGGATTCACCAGTGCTTACATTGTTAAAAGATCACAGGCAAATTGGCTGGCATTTGAATTGCCGCATATTTTCTGGATATCCACTGCCGTAATTTTAACAAGTAGCTTAACTATTCACCTGGCTTTAAAGCAGTTTAAAGAAAGGAATATGCAGCGTTACAAACAACTGATCACACTCACCGCAATACTGGGTGTAGTGTTTGCAGCCTGCCAATGGATTGGTTTTTCTCAACTGAAAAATATGGGCCTGCCCCTCAATGGGCCGGTTTCCGCTTCTTTTATTTATGTAATCGTAGGAGTGCACATGCTGCACGTTCTGGGTGGTGTAGTGGCACTACTCATTATGTTTGGCAGGGCCTACAGAACCCGTGTACGAACCTATAGCCCGGTACCCATTGAAGTGGCCGCAACTTACTGGCATTTCGTGGACATACTGTGGATTTACCTGTTAATTTTTTTAAGTATCGCCAGATAAACTTTGTAAAATTTTATAAAACTAACAATGGATACAGCAGTTACAGCGAAGAAAAAATGGTGGGCCGGAGGATATTCTCCCTTTAATGTGAGCTATGGCAAGTTGATGATGTGGTACTTCCTGATGTCAGATGCGTTCACATTCGGCGCATTATTGATAGCATATGGTACCATCCGGTTTTCCAGCCCATCCTGGCCTGATCCGAATGAAGTATTCAGATCATTCCCGGGCATGGGACATGCCAATCTGCCGTTAATGTTTGTGAGCTTAATGACTTTCATTCTCATCATGAGCTCTGTAACCATGGTACTGGCTGTACATGCCGGTCACATGAGAGATAGAAAAGCAGTGGCTAAATGGCTCACCTGGACTATCATCGGTGGTATTGCCTTCCTGAGCTGTCAGGCATGGGAGTGGACACATCTTTATGCAGAAGGTGCATGGTGGGGTCGTAATCCTTTCATTAACGTAGATGGTACACTGGCTTCTACCAACTTTACTAACTTCTTCTTTACCATCACTGGTTTCCACGGCTTGCACGTAACCTCTGGTGTTATACTGAATATCGTGATCCTCGGCAACGTACTGAAAGGTACCTACGACGACAGAGGTCACTATGAAATGGTGGAAAAAGTAGGACTGTACTGGCACTTTGTAGATCTGGTGTGGGTATTCGTATTCACCTGCTTCTACCTGCTGTGATCTCATATCAGAGAACGGCATACAAGGTTTGTCATAATTATTTGGAATCAGAAATTTTCGAATTTATTAATTTAAAGAATAATGGAGCATACACATACTGCGGCAGGGCATGA
>NZ_DATCVJ010000224.1:0-7299 GCF_036566945.1 Chitinophaga sp.
ACTCATTAATTTCCGTGTCATCGGCAGTATGCCATCCATGGAAGAACTGGAAAATCCACGGGCAGCACTGGCCGCAGAAGTAATTGCGGATGATGGTACCATTCTGGGTAAATACTACCAGGTAGACCGTTCCAGCAGCGACTATAATGAGATCTCCCAAAATGTGATCAACGCGCTGATAGCCACCGAAGAAACCAGGTTTTACGATAATTCCGGTATTGACCCTAAAGGCACACTGGCCATCCCTTTTTACCTGCTGATCGGTAAAAAACGTGGTTCCAGTACCATTACGCAACAGCTGGCCCTGAACCTGCAAACAGATAACCTGGGCAAACAACGTTCCGGCAACCCGATAGGCCGTGCCTTCCAGAAAATACAGGAATGGATTATTGCCGTAAAACTGGAAAGAAACTTTACCAAACAGGAAATTCTGACCTTGTACCTGAACACCGTGGCTTTCGGAGATAACGTGTATGGTATAGAAAACGGCGCCAGAACCTTTTTTAGCAAAGATGCCGGTCATTTATCCATAGAAGAAGCCGCTATACTAGTCGGTATGCTGAAGGGAAATACCATCTACAATCCCCGTCGTAATCCGCAATATGCACTCGTACGCCGTAATACGGTGATTGACAACATGCAGAAAGCCGGCTTTATCACCCCGGGAGAAGCAGCATCTGCTAAAGGAAAACCGATTGTACTGCACTACAATAAAATTGATCACAACAAAGGACTGGCCCCTTATTTCCGGGAAGTACTGCGTGATGAACTCAAAACCTGGTGCAAAAACCATAAAAAATCAGACGGTTCAGAATACAACCTTTACCGGGATGGTCTGAAAATATATACCACCATCAACCCAAGAATGCAATTGTATGCGGAAGAGGCAGTAGCCAAACACCTGGCAGTGCTGCAAAAATCGCTCAATGCGCAAAACGACGTTAAAACCGGCAGTGTTTGGAAAAAATGGCCTAAATACCTGGAGCAGTTCATGAAAGAATCAGATCGGTATAAGTCCATGAAAGAGGAAGAAGCCGATGATTCTACTATTACCAGGGTGTTCAATACGCCTACCCGCATGAAGGTATTTGGCTGGAAAAGTTCTACGGAACCAGACCTGAATGAAATAGATACCGTGATGACGCCCATGGATTCCATCAAATATACCCGCGCCATTTTACAGGCCGGCTTTATGGCTATGGATCCGGAAAGTGGTGAAGTAAAAGCATGGGTAGGCGGGCCGGATTTCCGTTATTTCAAAAACGACCACGTTGCTAAAACCCGCCGTCAGGTTGGTTCTACATTTAAACCATTCCTGTATTGCTTTGCTATCATGAATGGAATGTCGCCTAACACCATATTGCCCAACGAACCTATCAACATCAACGGCTGGACGCCGCACAACTCTGAAGGTAGCACCGGTGGCAGTATCACTATGGCAGGCGCACTGGCTAAGTCACTCAACCTGGTAGCAGCGTATCTGATCAAACAGTTTGGCGCCAAACCATTTGCCGATTTCGCCAAAAATAAAGTGGGCTTCAGCAGCGATATCCCTGCGTATCCGGCTATTGCTCTGGGTGCCGTGGAAATTTCCCTGTATGAACTGTTGCAGGGCTATACGATGTTCCCTGCAAGAGGTATTAATACCAAACCTATTTATATTACCCGCATAGAAGACAGGAATGGCAACATTCTCGAAACATTTGCACCGGTAAAACGTGAAGTAATCAGTGAAAAAGAATCCTATACCATGGTGAAAATGATGGAAGGGGTAGTAGCGCCTGGTGGTACTGGTGCGCGTATCCGTTCCCGTTATAATATCCAGGGTGAAATAGCTGGTAAAACTGGTACGACCAACGATAATACTGATGGCTGGTTTATGGGATACACACCTAAAATACTGGCGGGTGCCTGGGTGGGTTGCGAAAATAACTTTATCCACTTCAGCACTACTGCTATCGGACAGGGTGCCAACACCGGGTTACCTATCTGGGCTTATTTTATGCAGAAAGTATATGCCGATCCTACCCTGAAGATCAGCGCGAATGACCATTTCCCGGTTCCGCTGAATATGAGTGAGGATGATATCTACATGAATTATGAATCCAATGTGAAACCAGGCGCGGAATCAGAAAACGTAGGTAATGGGTCTGCAGATGATTATGGCTCCGGTGATGCCAACGATTTCGCTACGCCAGGTGCAGAGAAAGCGGAACCCGCTCCGGCCACTACACCGAAGAAAGACGAGGCGAAAGATAAACCAAAGGCTACGATGCCGGCTCCGCCTAAAAAGAACGACAATTAATCTGGAAGCATAAAGCTAAAGGCATAAAGCAAAAAGCTATTGAAGCGAATGATCAATGCGAATGTTATTTTCGCTAAAATCATTCGCTTCAATAGCTTTTTGCTTTATGCCTTTTGCTTTACGCCTATAATACTTCCGCTTATATATTTTATCTGCCAATAAACAAACTGCTGCGGGTGATCTCGTCCTATTTATTAGCTTCATGACACCAAACCATTAAAAAAAGCACCATGAAGTATGCATTTAAAGCACTGCTATTGGCAGGGCTATTACCGCTTGCAGCCCTGGCACAGGACAGTACCCAATTTATCAAGGGCTCCTGGGCAACACTTACCGCTAAAGCCAGGAAAGAACATAAACCCATTTTTATTGACACTTATTTCGAAGGCTGCCATGCCTGTAAAGACATGGAAGTAAAAGTGTTTCCACGTCCGGATGTGAAAAAATACATGGAGGAAAACTTTGTATGCACCGGGTACGATGTATTCAAGGAAGAATTCGGAAAAGAGCTGTGCGCCAAGTACTTCATGACCGGATTCCCTACCTACCTGATTATTTCCGGAGAGGGTAAGCTCATTAATACGGGCATGGGCTACCAGGAAGTCCCCGATTTCCTGAAGTTCCTGCAAACAAATATTGAAAGATATAAGGGAGGAGAGTCCCTGACAGGCTTCGGTAACAGCCTGAAAAGAGATGATCCGGAATTTTATACGACGTTCTTTTTCGCAAAAGACCGGAAGTATCCGAACGCGGAAGTAGTAAAGGAATACCTGTTAAAGCAGCAGGAGAAAGACTTTTTCAAAGAATCTGTGTTTAAAGCAATGCAGGTGGCCGGTAATTTACCTGATAACTATAGAACGTTTTTTCTTAAAAACAGGGAGACTTATGATGCCCGTTTCGGCAAGGCCCTGAGCGACAATATTCTTAAAAGATTGTTCCGGCAGGATATGGCAGCTTTGCCCAAAGAACTGGATGAAAAGGCGTTTGATACCTTTTTGGCAAAGCAGCAAACGATTTACAGTGCAGCTGACTGGCCCGAAGCACAGATGTACTATGCTGAAAACTATCTGTATAAGACCTGCAAAAATGGAAAAGCCTTCCTCGATTTCGCCATTGCGCACAATGACCGCGACAACAATCGGATCCGCTATATGACCTTCTACCTGGGGGGCGATATGACCAAAGATCCATCTCTGAAAGAATTATATATTAAATGGGCGGAACCCGCGCTGACGGAAAATTCCAGTCTGGAAGCATTAAGTTCCGTGGCTTATATGTGTGTGGAAAGAGACCATAAAGCACAGGCGAAAAAATATTTTACCTGGCTCGTAGCGAGGGCGCAGGCAATGGGTGAACCAGCTGATAGCTATAAGGAGCAGTTGGCAAAGCTGAATTAGTCAGGAAAAAGCTGAAAGCATAAAGCAAAAAGCTATTAAAGCGAATGACCTAAGCGAAGATGTAATATCTGCTTAGGTCATTCGCTTTAATAGCTTTTTGCTTTATGCTTTCAGCCTTATGCTACTGCTTTGTTTACCAAAGCTGCAGCTTCGCTTAATAAAATTGCTGACTGTACTTTCAGACCACTTTCTTCGATCAGTATTTTTGCTTCGGCAGCATTAGTACCCTGCAAACGTACGATGATAGGAACGGTGATGTTGCCGATAGATTTGTAAGCATCGATAACACCCTGAGCTACACGGTCGCAACGAACAATACCACCGAAGATATTGATCAGGATTGCTTTTACCTTAGGATCTTTCAGGATGATACGGAAACCTGCTTCTACGGTTTGTGCGTTGGCAGTACCGCCTACGTCCAGGAAGTTAGCTGGCTCACCACCACTCAGTTTGATCATATCCATGGTAGCCATAGCCAGACCTGCACCGTTTACCATGCAACCTACGTTACCGTCCAGTTTCACGAAGTTCAGGTTAAATTTGCTGGCTTCTACTTCAGTAGGATCTTCTTCTGAAATATCACGCAGTGCTTCCAGGTCGGGATGACGCATCAGGGAGTTGTCGTCCAGGTTTACTTTAGCATCTACAGCAATGATTTTTTCGTCACTGGTTTTGAACAGCGGGTTGATTTCCAGCATGCTGCAATCCAGTCCTACGTATGCGTTATACAGGTTGGTCACAAATTTCACCATGTTTTTGAACGCTTCACCGCTTAAACCGAAGTTGAAAGCAATGTTACGTGCCTGGAAAGGCTGCAGGGTCATATTTGGCTTTACCCACTCTTTAAATATTTTTTCCGGGGTGCTGTGTGCTACCTCTTCGATATCCATACCACCTTCTGTGGAGTACATGATAACATTCTGGCTTTTAGCACGATCCAGCAGGATAGACAGGTAGAATTCTTTTACAGGGTTAGCGCCTGGATAGTAAACATCCTGTGCTACCAGTACTTTGTTCACCAGTTTACCAGCATCGCCGGTTTGGATGGTTACCAGGGTACCGCCCAGTATATTACCTGCTATGGTTTTGATATCTTCTGCATTTTTTCCTACTGCCACACCTCTTTGTTCCGTACCACGGATCTTACCTTTTCCGCGTCCACCCGCGTGAATCTGGGCTTTTACAACGGCAAATTCATTACCAAATTGCACTTTCAGCTGCTTGTATGCTTCCGCAGCCGCTTCAGGGGTATCCACCGGGATGCCTTCCTGTACCGGTACATTATATTTTTTCAACAGTTCTTTAGCCTGGTACTCGTGTAAGTTCATCGGAATAAAATTTGCCGCTAAATTAGGTCATTATGATTTAAATATAAAACTGCAGTCATTTGTGAATTAAAAAATAACTTTGCGCGGGTTTGTTTTTTAAATCCGACTTTTAATTAATGTATAAACAGATGAGTGAACTAACAGCAAAGATCACAGCAGCGGGGGAATATATCAGCAAATTTTGGCAGGACAAGCCGGTAGCGGGCATTATATTGGGCAGCGGATTGGGTAACCTGACCGCTGAAATTGAAGATAGTGTGGAGATTCCATACAGCGACATCCCACATTTTCCCGAATCTACGGTAGAGGGGCATTCTGGTAAATTAATCCTTGGATACATGCAGGGTAAGCCTGTAGTGGCCATGGCAGGGCGTTTTCACTTTTATGAAGGATTCTCCATGCAACAGGTAACTTTTCCTGTCCGGGTGATGAAAGCACTGGGAATCCATACATTATTTATTTCCAACGCTGCCGGAGGCATGAATCCGGCCTTTAACGTGGGCGATCTGATGATTATCCGGGATCATATTAACCTGCAGCCGGAACACCCGCTGCGTGGTAAAAATGAAGATACCCTGGGGCCCCGTTTCCCGGATATGAGCGAACCATACGCCAAAACACTGATTGATACCGCCTGTAAAATTGCGGCAGCCAACAATATATCTTTACATAGCGGCGTATATGTAGGCGTGCAGGGGCCTACCTTTGAAACCAGGGCAGAATACAAATACATGCATATCATCGGCGGCGATGCCGTAGGTATGAGTACCGTGCCTGAAGTAATTGTAGCGGCACATGCCGGCCTGAAAGTATTTGCCATGAGTGTGATTACCGATATCGGTATCAGAGAGGAAGAAAATGTGATTACCCATGAAGAAGTACTGGCAGCTGCCAAAGCAGCAGAACCTAAGTTAACACTTATCTTTAGTGAATTAATCCGGCAACTATAAACGCTTTTGTTACTTTCGGATGAGGCAAATTTTCATTTTCATAGCCCTGCTGTTTTTTTGCGGGAATCAATTAAAGGCCCAGTTTAACTCTGGACGCCTGAATAATATGGGTGGCGGCGGAGGCGGCAGCAGTAAAATGCAGCGCGATACCGGAAAGCACGAACATGAGCTGGATACGCTAACCATTTCCTATCAGCTCCTCGGTGACCCAAACTATTATAAAATAGACTCGTCTGTAGCTGACTTTCAAACCAACTACCTGAGAGTGCCGTCGAATTATACCACCACCGGTAACACTGGTGGCGCTGCGTATAATATGATCTACTCGCCCATTATGAAACCCGGATTTGACGCCGGTTTTCATTCATACGACGTTTATTCCAATTCCCACAAGGATGCCCGCTTTTACTATACTACCCGCCCTTACACAGAGCTGCAGTACCTGGTAGGCAGCAAACAGGAACAGGTAATCGGATTGTCGCACACACAAAACCGTACGGAACGTTTCAATTTTGCTTTCGACTACCGCAAAATAAACGCCCCCGGATATTATCGCACCCAGAATACCAATCACGATATTTACCGGTTTACAGCCCGATATCAGAGCAAAAACAAGCGTGCCCACACCTACATGAGCTTCTACTACAATAAGATCAATGGTGGGGAGAATGGAGGGCTCAGGTACGATTCTTTAATGCAGGATGCCAACTACAAACAACGTAAAACGCTGCCCGTAAATCTGGGAAATAACACTTCTCAGGCATACGCCTTCTTTGGCGGTGGCGCGTTGCCGGTGAAATCCAGTTACCGGGAAACCGGATTCCTTATTCAGCAACAGTACGACTGGGGCAGGGGCGACAGTATTCATGTAAATGATACCCTGGATATTTACAGGTACGAGCCGGTATTCCGCGTGCAGTACACGTTTAATTATCAGAATGATGATTACGGGTTCATCGATAGCAGCCCGGACACCGCATTTTATACCACGCACTATAATTTTACTCCCGGCGATACCGTTAATGCGAGGCACAAGTGGAAGCTGATTTCCAATGACATCTCCCTGATACAATTCCCGGTACGGGGTAACCAGGCGCATTTTATTAATGTGGGCGCCCGGTTTGAAAGTCTTACCGGTACCTTCCTGGATGCCGATATTAATTTCACTAACCTGGCTGTACATGGCGAATACCGAAACAAAACCCGTAACCAGAAATGGGATTTCTCTGCCCGCGGTGAATTTTATGCCTTGGGGCAAAATGCCGGAGATTATGGGGTATATGGTATGTTACGCCGGCATATTAATGATCTTTTGGGAG
>NZ_DATCVJ010000225.1:0-2135 GCF_036566945.1 Chitinophaga sp.
TGTTAGACAGACACGAAAAACAACCTGGCTGGTTAAACCAGCCTTACAAACTATCTATGGCTGAGGTGGAGAACCCTTTAACAGTGGTAGAGGACTTTTTTGAACATGATCACCTTTATGGCAACAGAGATACCCTTTGGGAAATGTTGAAATCAACAGTAACGGGGAATTACGCAAAGCGGTTAACTGGAAAAGAAAAAGAGAACATGGTCGCATTTTACGAAATGCTCGAACGACTGATAGAATCCTGTTATTTGATAAACGAATATAGCCAATCAGGAAAGTTACGCTTTAATAAAGCCACTTCACAAACCGATACTAATTGTCGTAGTGAGGAAGAGCATCCGGATGAATATAACCCGATCATAGAGGGTATCGATCAAGCTGGCAATAAAATCCCGGAGATTGAAAAAATATTTCTTATTAAATATCACTCCCGGATAGACTACACTGCTTCGTTCCTTATACTCACTCATAGTAACGTTACTAGTCACGAACAGCTGGAGCGTAGTATTAGAGAACATTTCTCAGAAGAGTGGCCGGTTAACATACTGATAAGGACAGCTACGGAAGTATATAATTTCTGGAAGGATGGTAACATTTTCTATAACAGGGTCTGTTGGAAGGAAAGACTGAAATATGACGCTGGGAACACTCTTCTGCCCAGCCCTAAAATTTATTCATTGCAAGAGGTAAAAGGCAAGGCTATTAATCTCTATGAGAGAATCGGTTCTGTTGTCCCCGGATTTTTACTAGGCGCCCAAAAATATGCTGAGGGAAAACATAATGCACTATCCGCCTTTTCTCTGCATCAGGCGGCGGAACATGCAATGCGGGCGTTACTTATTTCAATACTGGGATTTGCGCCACATACGCATACTCTCGGTTCATTCTTGCAAGCCAGTCTGTTTTTAACAGAAGAATTAATTGGAATATTTCATGAGGAAGATATAAAAGGCGAAAGTTCCCTTTACCTATTGAATAAGTCATACGTGAAAGCACGTTACGTGAATCAAGACGCTTTTATTATTACGGATGATGATCTGAATTCCCTTCACTCAAAGGTTACCGAACTGGTCAAAGCAGTATCAAAGGTATTTAATGAGCTGATCAACGAGGTCGGTCAGCTATCATCCTCACCATATTTCACCAAAGATTTTGATTTATGAAGACACTTTTCAGAAATGCAAAGCTACATGCAAAATCTGCACCACGGCAGATAAAGGCCATCGATGTACCCTGGCTCAATTTATCCGGCCAGTGGTTGGTAAAAGCTGGCTTCAACATCGGAGACGATATCTGTATAATAGTAAAGCATAATTATTTGCGGATTACGAAATCCGTACAGACATCAAAAAGCATTCATCCTTCTAAAGACAAAATCAAATGAAGAACCTAAAATGTATTCGTATGATTTTAGTGGCCCAGCGTCGCTATCACTTCAAGACTTCTGTTAAGATAAAACCTGTAATGACATTTTCTGGAAAATGGCTACAAGAGGCTGGATTTGATTGTAAGGAAAAGGTGCAAGTAAAAGTTTTTTCAGGTAAGTTGATTATTACCAAAATAAACAAATTTCCCAATTACAAGAAACAGTTGAAAAGCTATATGCGCCAGCTAAGTGCTGCTACCGCGTAATTAATAATTCTAATTTCTAAAATATAGCATCATGACAACAACCTCCAAAATTAAGTTAATCAATCAGTCCACACATTACCTCAAAATACGCCAGGACAGAGTTCCGCCTTTTATTATGGAAGGCTCCTACGTTTTCGCACAAGAGGTAGAAGAAAAAGACATCAGTTTAAAGCCTGATATCTTTATGATCTCATTCTTAAATGGTGGCAAGAGATTCATAAAAGCACAACGAAAAAATGGCATGTTCATTTTCTCGAATATCCTTACTGGTGGTGTTATTTCAATCCATAAAAGCGAAATAAAAGGTATTTATAGATTAAAGTTGGTTTCGGATACGGAACCTGAAATTCCAGTGCATCTTATTTCCTTGCATGATCAATTAGCATAATAGTAGATGAACCTTAAATCTCAACGAACGAGGCACCGTGTATTCCTGCACACGCCTCTTTTTTATCAAATACTACTGAATCAAGAAATCAAGATCTGGTTTATCGACG
>NZ_DATCVJ010000226.1:0-7050 GCF_036566945.1 Chitinophaga sp.
ACCGACAGTCTAACGTAATCAATAGTGCGATGATGAGCATCCGTGAGCATTTTTATCAACAATTTTGGCCGGCCATCGGATTATCGAATGACTGGCTTTCGTCTTCGTTTCTCTCTGTAAGGCATTTAAAATCTTTTTCTACCAGGATTTTTAGTTCTGTTCCGTCGGTATTGGGCAGAATGAGTTCAAATCCCACCTCTTCCGGTGCATACCAGGCGTTGAGGCGCGTAAGAGGTATCAGCAAATGAACGCCGTCCTGTTCCAGCTTGATAATGGGATCGGTGATCTCTTTACCACGAACGCAGAAATGGAGTACACCAGCACCGATATGTGTGATAGATTCCACCTTGCCGATCGTTTCCAGTAACTCGATGTCTGTTTTATCCAGGCGATATCTGATGCTATTTCCTCTTATCCGTATTTTCATAAAAATGATTTAACTGCCGTATTAAAATTACTACTTTATCGGGGCTATATTGTAGTTTTAACCAACAATTTAACGAGTATGGGGATATTATTGTTTGGAGCAGCAAAGGATATTGCTGGTGTGCCGGTGCTGGAAAAGCCGGATCATATCACAGATGTGGCAGCGCTGAAGGCGTGGCTGTACAACGTGTATCCGTCCCTGCAACAGCTCAAATCCATGATGATAGCGGTCAACAGGACTTATGCAACAGATGCCCAACTGATTGGCGCCCAGGACGAAATTGCTGTAATACCGCCTGTAAGTGGAGGTTAAATGGTGTTGATTGCTGCGTTGAAACGATCGGGAGGACCCTTCCACTGTGTAAAGTAATTTCAACAGGTCGGTGTTGTAGCGTATTGATTAACAGTGATCTTTAGCTGCTATTAGCAAAGATCCCCGGATGTAACAGGTCTGATTTTTATTATTTATAAGATGCAGGTATTAATAAACATTAAAGATATCATCACGGTGCAGGAAGCACTTGATTTCATACAGTCGCCCGAATGTGGTGGTGAGGTTATTTTTGCGGGAACAGTGCGCAACCATACCAAGCAAAGGGAAGTCCTGAAGTTGTACTACGAATGCTATGAAGCTATGGCAATATCTGAGATGCAGAAAATAGCGGCGCAGGTACAGGAAAAGTGGGACATTCAGAAACTGGTGATGTTGCATGCAGTTGGAGATAAATATCCGGGAGATATAGCCGTTGTGATCGCAGTAGCCTCCGCCCACCGGGGTATTGCCTTTGATGCCTGTGAATATGTGATCGATACCCTGAAAGAAACCGTACCTATCTGGAAAAAGGAATTTTTTGCAGATGGGGAAATTGCTTGAGGTCTTTTAGCGGCGTTGGTTGTCCGGAGAAATCGGCCAGCCAGGGATGGATCGATATCGGGCCCGCTGCCTCATTGTAATTTCTCTACAACCCCAAATTCGACAATACTTCCGCTTTTTCTTCCGGCGTATTGGCATTAAACTGCTCCATAGCATAAGGGTTTTCCAGCAATGCGATATCCATATTCAGCATGGTTTTGCGTGGGCAGTTTTTGCCTGCGGTCACATTTTGCTGCAATGCAGCTAATCCGGCGGGTTCCCAGATGGCGATTAGTGGTTCTGGCGACTGATTGAAAGGGCTGATAAAAGAAGTGGCTGCTTTAGCCGGGTCTCTTGATTGGATCAGTAATTCCAGGCTTTGTTGACTCAGCAGCGGCAAGTCGCAGGCGATTACCAGCCAGGCTGTTGATGGTTGTGCGGCATGGGCGCTGAGCAAACCGGCGGAAGGACCGCCAAAGGAAACACTGTCTGGTATCAGGTGTGGATAGTTAGAAAAATTATCCTGTTGCGCTGCTCTGCAGGAAATAGATACTTCCGTTAAATAAGATTGCAAGAGGGTTACCAGGTATTGCCATTGCGGCATGCCATGGTAAGCAATCGTACTTTTATCTTCGTGCATACGGGTGCTGAAACCGCCGCAGAGCACCAATCCTTTTAGCGCTGGAATATTATCTTGTGTAGTCATGTTTCCCCCCTGTTTTGCTGATCAGTTTGGTTTCTCTGATAACCATATCCTGGGTCAGTGCTTTACACATATCGTAAATGGTGAGTGCTGCTATGCTGGCGCCGGTGAGGGCTTCCATTTCCACGCCTGTTTTACCAGTGGTTTTAACGGTGCAGCGGATAACCGCTTCTTCGTGTTCCAGTTGTATTTTTACATCGCAGCCATCCAGTAGTAAGGTATGACAAAGCGGAATCAGTTCCGGTGTTTTTTTGGCGCCCATAATGCCGGCAATGATAGCGGTTTGGAATACGCCACCCTTACGGGTTTGGATGTCCTGCCCCTGGAACTGGTCACGTATTATCTGCGGTAAAAAAACACGACTCTCGGCAACGGCTATACGATAAGTATCCGATTTGCCACTGATATCTACCATAGCCGGTTGGCCACTTTCATTCAGGTGAGAAAAACCACCACTTGATTCATTGGACATAAAAGCATAAATTTAAACAAGTTCACCTTCTACAAAAGTAATTCAAAATGATGTTGACTGTAGCTGCTGCATTTAAGGCTGTGATACAAACGGTGCGGGACCTGGGTACGGAAATGGTACCTTTCGAAACCGCTACCGGTCGTATTTTGCGGGAGCCCGTCCTGGCCGACAGGCCATTTCCGCCATTCGATCGTATTACGATGGACGGGATCGCGGTAAACTACGACAGCTTTGCCCGGGGACAGCATATTTTTGGCGTGGAAGACGTACAGGCTGCGGGTACACCGCAGTTACAACTCTCCAATACGGCCAATTGTATAGAAGTGATGACGGGGGCTATTCTCCCGGAAATGACGGATACCGTGATTCCCTACGAACACCTTACACCAACGGAGCATGAAGGCTTTCGGCGGTTTACGGTGCATAAAACAGTTAAAAAGGGTCAGAATATTCATCGCATAGGATCTGATATAGCTACCGGTGCGGTACTCATTCCGCCAGGTACAATGATAGGGCCAGCAGAAGCAGGCGTACTGGCCACTGTAGGGAAAACGCAGGTGCTGGTAAGCAAACAGCCACGGGTAGTATTGATCGCTACCGGTAACGAACTGGTACCTGTACATACCACGCCGGCCATTCACCAGGTGCGTATGTCCAACGTATATAGCATGCTGGCATCATTGGAGCATATGGGCATCAAAGCCCGTTACATCCATCTACCCGATGAAGAAGACGAAATGCGGGAACAATTGCAATCTCTCCTGGAAGAAACAGATATCTGGATTAGCTCCGGTGCAGTGAGTGCGGGGAAATTTGATTATCTACCTGCTGTTTTACAGCAATTGGACATGCAACAGGTATTTCATAAAGTACAGCAAAGACCTGGCAAACCTTTCCTGTTTGGCCGTTTCAACGATGGCCCTGTTGTGTTTGCCTTACCAGGCAATCCGGTATCAGGATTTATGTGCTTTTACCGATATGTGCAACCATGGATACAATCCGCTATGGGCGCTCCTTTACCAGAACCATGCTATGCGCAGTTGGCAGAAAAAGTTACCTTCGATGCTGACCTGGAATATTATCTGCCGGTAAAACTGCAATCACAGCCTGATGGCCGTGTGATCGCCATTCCGCAGCCCTACCAGGGTTCCGGCGACCTGGCCAGTTTATTGAAAGCAGATGCTTTTCTTACGCTGCCATTGGAACAACATGTTTTTGAAAAAGGAAGTAGTTACCAGGTCTGGAAGTTTCGTTGAGCCATTCCAACACCAACCTATTTTTAAAATGAAGCCGTTACCAGGTATGTAGCCATTCTGGCAGTAAAATGCCTGATGTAACGATGATGTATACACGCCGGCGTTCAATTTTCCTGCGTGTGATCCACTGGCACAACGATAATATAAACGATCCATTAAACCCGCCATACATTTGGCAGTCTTACTATAAATTCATTGTTTATGGCTGAAGTTGCCCACAAAAATCAGTTGCAACATCTCGCCTGGCGCGCTGGCTTTGGAGAAACCCTTCCCGTTATCTCAGACTGGGAAAGCAGAAGGCGAAAAGAAATTGTGAATAAAGTGCTCATAGGCCCTGTTAAAAAAACACCTGCATCGGTAGATGTGGTGACTGTTGGCGATCTTCCGGACTACCGGAGGCTCAAAGACATGACACCGGCAGAAAGAAAAAATCTCCGGCAGATGAACACCCAGGGTATTAAAGATTTAAATGTGGCCTGGATGAGTGCCATGATAAAAAGTGAACACCCGCTGCGCGAAAAAATGAGCCTTTTCTGGCATGGACATTTTGCGTGCCGTACACAAAATATATTGTTTAATCAGCAATTGCTGGGGGTGATACGCGATCACGCACTGGGAGATTTCGGAGAACTGCTGAGCGCAGTATCCAAAAGTCCCGCCATGCTGCAATTTCTTAATAATCAGCAAAACCGTAAACAACATCCCAACGAAAATTTTGCACGGGAAGTGATGGAACTGTTTACACTGGGAAGAGGTAATTATTCTGAAAAAGATGTAAAGGAAGCTGCCAGGTCCTTTACGGGATGGGGCTTTGATGCGGAAGGCACATTTTCGTTCCGCGAAAAACAACATGATGATGGCATCAAATCATTATTAGGAAAGGAAGGTAATTTTAATGGAGATGATGTACTGAAAATACTGCTGGATCAAAAGCAGACCGCCAGGTTCATCACCACAAAAATCTATAAATATTTTGTTAGCGAAACGGTGGATGAAGAACGTATTGCAAAGTTGTCGGACCAATTTTATCATTCCGGTTACAACATAAAATCGTTGATGCGGGATATCTTCATGGCCGACTGGTTTTACGACAACAGCATAGTCGGTAATCGCATCAAATCGCCGGTGGAATTGCTGGTAGGCATTCGCCGGGCAGTACCCATGACTTTTGAAAAGGAAGAAACCATGTTATTGTTTCAGCGGGTACTGGGGCAATTATTATTTTATCCACCCAATGTGGCCGGCTGGCCGGGCGGGCGCAATTGGATCGACAGTTCCAGCCTGATGTTTCGCTTACGTGTGCCGCAGGTGATTTTGTATTCTCAGGCATTTAATGTGATGCCCAAAGAGTTAACACCGGAAATGGGCGAAGGCAGTAATTATAAAATGACGTTGCAGATCAACGACTTTTTAAAACGACAATTTGCGAAAAAAGTGAATGCCACCATCGACTGGACCCCTTATATACAAAGCTTCAGCGAGGTACCACGCGAAAATCTGGCGAACGAAATTGCCGGCCTATTGCTGCAACAAACCAACAATATTAACAAGTCGTTGCTGGAGAAATATGCAGATAGCAGTAGCCGGGAAAATTATATTAAAACGGTGACCATCGATGTGATGAGTACACCGGAATATCAATTGTGTTAGGCTAGCTGTTAGCTTTTAGCTATTAGCTTTTAGCTGGGAGCGAATGGCTAATAGCAGCCGATGCGGGTTGCTAACAACTAATAACTAACAGCTAATCGCTAACAGCTAAAACAATGCAGGCTAACAGCTAATAGCTAAAAGCTAACAGCTAAAACAATGCAGGCTAATAGCTAACAGCTAAAAGCTAAACGCTAAAAAACACTATATGCTGATTCTTAACAGGCGTCGTTTTTTACAGGTAGGCTCGCTGGCTTCGGCTGCAGTGATGATGCCCAAATTCCTGAAAGCGCTGGAAAGAGGTACGCTGGTTCCTCCCGGCAACAAGATATTGGTGATCATTCAATTATCCGGCGGCAATGATGGACTTAATACCATCATCCCCTATCGCAATGATATTTATTACAGCTCCCGGCCATCGTTGGGTATAAAGAGAGAAGCAGCGTTGTCGTTGAATGATGACCTGGGCATACATCCTGCCTTAAAAGGATTGAAGGCATTGTACGACGATGGATCATTAGGCATCCTGAATAATGTAGGATACCCCAATCCGGACCGTTCGCATTTTCGTTCTATGGATATCTGGCATTCTGCCAGTCAATCAAATGAATACTGGTCTGATGGCTGGATAGGGCGTTACCTGGATGCTCAATGCAAAGGTTGCAATAAACCAACGCAGGCGCTTGAAATAGATGATACGCTGAGTCTTGCTTTAAAAGGAGATAGTGATAAAGGGCTCGCTGTGACCGATCCTACGCGGTTGTTCGGTACCAGCAACGATCAATACTTTAAAGATCTGTTGCAGCAACATCCTGCTGGGGACGATCATCATAGTAACGTAGATTACCTGTATAAAACCATGGGGGAAACGATTTCCTCCGCGGCGTATATTCAGCAGCAATTTAAAACCTATAAATCTGCCGAAGCTTACCCCAATACAGAACTGGGTAAAAATCTGAGAACCATTGCCAACCTTGTGATGTCGGACATCAATACAAAAGTTTATTATGTATCACATGGTAGTTTTGATACCCATGTTAATCAGGAAGATCAACAGGCGCGATTATTCGGGCAGTTAAGTGATGCGCTGACTGTATTTACCGGGGACCTGAAGAAGAATAACCGTTTCCAGGATGTAGTGGTGATGACGTTTTCTGAATTTGGCCGCAGGGTAAGTCAGAATGCGAGTGGTGGTACCGATCATGGCACGGCAAATAATATGTTTTTAATAGGCGGAGGCTTAAAGCAGCCGGGGGTGATCAATGAAGGACCCGATCTGATGAATTTGAAAGATGGTGATCTGCAATATAAGGTAGACTTCAAGAGCGTATATGCTACGCTGTTAAGTAAGTGGCTGGGGGCGAATGATAAGGAAATCCTCCGGATGCAGTATCCGCATATGGATTTTGTATAGAACGAGTTTTTGTCTTACTCAGGATTATACTGATGTTGATGATTTTCAAGATTTTGTTTTACAGGATTAAAAAAGATTAGCGTAGATATAAGCAAAAATCTTATCCGCTTATATCTACGCTAATCTTTTTATCTTCCCAAATCATTGTTGTCCGGGTAAATTGAATATAACATGGCCTGTATTCCTTTTCTGATAAGGAATACAGGTTCTTAAATTATTGTATGAAAATCCAGGGAAGCTCCCTGTTATTTATCAGGGAGAAAAACCTAACCCTATTTC
>NZ_DATCVJ010000227.1:0-18212 GCF_036566945.1 Chitinophaga sp.
AAAAGAGGCATTTAAGCCCCGCCTTGTATCCAGTGTAATAGAAAAGGGACAACTATCTACCTATATTGTTACAGATGAATACCAGGGAGCAGCCAGCCTGCTGATGACGGCGGTAGATGTGAATGGTAAAGTTATCTGGCAGAATGAACTGAAGGATATAAAATTAAATAGTAATACCAGTGCAAGGGTACATGCGATCGATACGGCGGCTATTTTGAAAGGAAAAAACCCGGCAACGGTAATATTCTATGCGCAACTGCGAATAGACAATAAGGATATGGAGCGGAATATCTTTTACTTTGCTCCTGCGAAAGAGATGAACCTGGAAACGCCTCACCTGGAGATAGTGACCAGTAAAGTCGCGAATGATAAAGGGGCCGTTTATATTCGTCTGAAAACAGACAAGCTGGCCAGAAATATCTGTTTGTCGCTGGATAATGCACTGACAACGGAACATTTTGAAGAAAATTATTTTGACCTGTTGCCTGGAGAAAGCCGGACTATCAGGTTGCAAACAAAGCAATTGCCTGAAATAATTCAGCAGGCATTGAAGATAACCACTTTAGAATCGTCTTATAAACATTGACAATGAAAAAATTCTGGATCGTATTAGGCTGTGCGTGGCTGGGCATCAGTGCCGCCAATGCACAAAGCGAAGAGCATCCTTATGTACCTGAAACAGATCAGGCAGTTGTACAAAAGCTGGATGAATGGCAGGATTGGAAATTTGGGATGATTATGCACTGGGGGCCTTATTCCCAATGGGGAGCAGTGGAGTCCTGGAGTATTTGTCCGGAAGATGAAGGCTGGACGCAGCGTAAGCCGGCAGGCATTCCCTATTATGACTACCTGAAAAAGTATGAAGCATTGGGGAAATCATTTAATCCGGTTCACTTTAACCCTGAAAAATGGGCTAAAGCCGCCAAGGATGCAGGTATGAAGTACCTGGTATTTACGACCAAACACCATGATGGCTTCTGTATGTTTGATACCAAACAAACAGACTATAAGATCACGGCCGCAGATGGTGCTTTCAGCAAAAATCCGCGGGCTAACCTCGCGAAGGAAGTCTTCCAGGCTTTCCGGGAAGAAGGTATCCACGCAGGCGCTTACTTCTCTAAGCCCGACTGGCACACCGAATACTACTGGTGGAGTTATTTCCCGCCTAAGGATAGGAATGTGAATTATGATTTAAAAAAATATCCGGAAAGATGGAACCAGTTCAAGCAGTTTACCTATAATCAGATCGAAGAACTGATGACGGGTTATGGCAAGCTGGACATCCTTTGGCTGGATGGTGGCTGGGTACGTCCATTGAAACAGCAAACCAAAGAATCTCTTTCCTGGAGTCAAACAGCTCCGCAGGATCAAGATATTGATATGGGTAAAATTACTACTATGGCCCGCAGCCATCAGCCGGGACTGATTGTGGTAGACCGCAGTGTGCATGGTCCGTATGAAAACTACCGTACTCCTGAACAGGAAATTCCGGCAAAGCCATTGAGCTATCCCTGGGAAACCTGTATGACCATGGGCAGTTCCTGGTCGTACGCGCCGAACGATAAATATAAGTCAGTGAATACGCTGATCCACAACCTGGTGGACATTGTAGCCAAAGGTGGTAACTACCTGCTGAATGTGGCGCCTGGCCCTGATGGAGAGTTGCACGAAGCGGCTTATGCTACCATGAAAGGTATGGGCGCATGGATGCATATCAACGGTGATGCTATTTACGGCACCCGTGCAGTAGCACCTTATAAAGATGGTAAAGTATGTTTCACCCGTAAAAAGGATGGTAGCGTATATGCGATCTATCTGCTGGATGAAAATGAAAAATTACCTGCCGTAATTACTTTCAAAGGATTAAATCCTGCTAAAGGAACACGTTTACAGATGCTCGGAACTACCAATAAGTTGGTGTGGAAAACTACAGCTGCCGGCGTAGAGATACAAGTGCCTGAATCTATTCGTCAGAAAGGATTTCAGCATGCCGTGGCTATTAAAATAGCGAGTGTGGAAAAACTGTGAATTGATGTGAATTAGTGTTGATAAATAAAAAAAAGAGATGGTCGCTTACCCGCGGCCATCTCTTTTTTGTTTTATAGACGGAGCGTGAAATTCATCCTGCTTTTTAGCCGGAGGATGTAAACGACAAAACGCTTCCTGGCAAATGAATGTAGTGGCCATTGGAAGCAAAGTCCGTTTGTTTATCGCAAATGGGGAGTTCACAATCGGGATTATCACAAATGATAGCTTTATGAACAGAAACCCAAGAGTCTTACTTGTTGAAGATGATAAAGCCTTTGGTGGCATTGTAAAACAGCACCTGGAGCAGGCTGGCTATAATGTAGAACACTGCTATGATGGAGTGGATGCCTGGAATCTCTACGTCCGGAACCGCTATGATATTTGCCTGATCGACATCGTCATTCCTAAAATGAATGGGTTTGAACTGGCCAAAGAAATCCGGAACAGCACCATGCTGACGCCGATTTTTTTCCTGTCGTCCGAAAGAACCCAGCCGGAAGACCGCATCAGCGGCTTTGAACTGGGGGGAGATGGCTACATCATAAAGCCTTTCAGTTTTGAAGAACTGGTGAAAAGAATTAAGGTAATCCTGAAATGGACCCGTCCTAACAGAACGGAGCTGCTGATCGGGCATAACCTGGGGACCTACACCTACCATTACCGGAAGCTGAAAATTTATGAAACTGAAAGTAAGCTCGTAAAAAGCAAGTTATCCCCTATAGAAGCCAAAATGCTGCGGTATTTCCTGAGCCGTCCCAATATTATTGTGCAGAAAGATGAAGTGTTGTTGAGGGTATGGGGAAAAGAGGACTTTTACGCCAGCCGCAGTATGGATGTATTCATTGGCCGCATCCGGAAACAGTTGAAGCTGGAGCCACGCGTAGAACTGGAAACAGTGTATAACGTAGGCCTGCGCCTGAATGTCCCCGAAACATTACTGCCCGTTAAAATATGTGTTCCACTTACGTGACCTGCGAGTCATAGCTAACCTAAACAATCATCGCTCCTGCCCTTTTCTGGTGTTAGTACCGGAAAGGGGCAGGTCATTTATAGCAAACCTCCGCTTTTTCACTGTCGGCTTTTCTTTCAGATTATATTAAATCGTAACTTTATTCTAATGGAAACAGTGGTAGTACAAAAATATAATTTAGACGAAGAGCAGGAAAAGAAAGAGATCGTTCGGCATTACCGTGCTTTATTAAGGGCATTAAAACCCCGTTTGAAAAAAGGCGACAGGGAGCTGGTACGTACTGCTTTTGAAATGGCAGCTGATGCACATAAGGAAATGCGGCGCAAATCCGGGGAGCCTTATATCCTGCATCCACTGGCCGTAGCACAGATTTGTGTGGAAGAAATAGGGCTGGGTGTACGCTCCGCCATCTGTGCATTGTTACACGATACCGTAGAGGATACAGAAGTAACATTGGAAGATGTATCCCGCGAATTTGGTAATGAAATTGCGCACATCGTAGACGGTCTGACAAAAATATCAACCGTTATCGATTCCAGCACCAGTACCGCACAGGCAGAAAACTTCAAGAAAATATTACTGACGCTGGCAGATGATCCCAGGGTAATACTGATCAAACTGGCCGACAGGTTGCATAACATGCGTACCCTCGACAGCATGAGCCGGGAAAAACAGTTGAAGATCGCCTCCGAAACGGTATTTATTTATGCGCCGCTGGCACACCGCCTTGGATTATATAATATTAAATCCGAGATGGAAGACCTGGCGATGAAATATACCGAGCAGCAAACCTACCGGGAAATAGCCAGGCGCCTCAAGGAAACCAAACGTGAGCGCACCCGCTATATCAACGAGTTTATCAAGCCTATCAAAGAGGTGCTGCAGGAAGAAGGATTTGAGTTCGAGATTTACGGCCGCCCGAAATCGATCCATTCTATTCATAATAAAATCAAAACCAAAGGCGTAGCCTTTGAAGAAGTATACGATCTTTTTGCTATCCGTATAATCCTGGACTCCGCGCTGGATAAGGAAAAGGCAGATTGCTGGAAAGTGTATTCCATTATCACCGACTTTTATCATCCTAGCCCTGAAAGAACGCGCGACTGGCTCAGTAACCCCAAATCCAATGGGTACGAGGCTTTGCACGTAACAGTGATGGGGCCCAATGGTAAATGGGTGGAAGTACAGATCCGCTCCAAACGCATGAACGATTATGCTGAAAAAGGTGTGGCGGCGCACTGGCGTTACAAGGAAGGTAGTGGCGCTTCTCCGCAACAGGAATCAAAATTTGATCAGTGGTTTACCCAGATCCGGGAAATACTGAACAACCCGGATTCTAATACACTGGACTTCCTGGCCGATTTCAAGAGTAACCTGTTTACAGAAGAAATTTATGTATATACCCCCAAAGGGGACTTGAAAATATTGCCGGTAAACTCTACTGCGCTTGATTTTGCCTATTCTATCCACAGTGCCGTAGGGAATAAATGTATTGGTGCCAAAGTGAATTATAAGCTGGTACCCCTGAGCCATAAGCTGCGCAGTGGTGACCAGGTAGAGATCATTACTTCCAATAAACAAAAGCCGTCGGAAGACTGGCTGAATTTTGTGCTCACCGCCAAAGCCAAATCCAAAATCAAGGATGCGCTGAAGGAAGAAAAGCGCAAAGTGGCCATGGATGGGAAAGCTGCGCTGGAGCGGAAGTTGTCTCACATGAATATTTCTGTTAATCAGCATAATATCAATGAACTGGTTCAGTTTTACAAACAACCTTCTCCGCTTGATCTGTATTACCAGGTAGCCGTTAAAAACATTGACCTCAAGGAGTTAAAACAGTTTAATGTACTGGGCGATAAGCTGGAACCTCCTAAACCGGTGAAAGTGCCGGAACACGTACCGGAAGAACATATAAAGCATCAGCTGCCTTCCAAAAAGGATGCAGAACTGATTATTTTTGGAGAAAGCTCCGATAAGATTGCCTACAAACTGGCCAACTGCTGTCGCCCTATTCCCGGAGACGATGTATTTGGCTTTATTACCGCCAGCGAAGGGCTGAAAATACATCGTACCAATTGCCCCAATGCCGCGCAGCTACTGGCTAATTATGGCCACAGGGTGGTGAAAACCAAGTGGGTGAAGAACCGCGAAATTTCTTTCCTGACGGGATTACGTATTATTGGTATGGATGATGTGGGTGTGATCCACAAAATTACCAATATCATTTCCGGAGAATTGAAGATTAATATTTCCGCTCTTAGTATTGAGTCGAAAGAAGGCTTATTTGAGGGTTTGATTAAAGTATATGTGCATGACAAGGAGGAGCTGGACGAACTCGTAGAACGGCTTAAAACACTGGAAGGAATTCAATCTATACAACGTCTGGAAGAATCCTGATATGCTTTGGGCTTTTAGCAGTTAGCTTTTAATAAATGCAGCGAAGATTAGCTTAACTTCATGGTTGTTGTATTTGCTCAAAGCTAACTGCTGAAAGACCATAATTGGTCTTCGCAGCATTTATTAAAAGCTAAAAGCTAATGGCTAAAAGCTCACAAAATTTGTATTTGTTAATATTCGCCTTAATTTTGCGACTTCTTTTAAAGCAACAACCTCCGATATTTAATTAAATCATTATGGTAGACGTTTTGTTAGGCCTGCAATGGGGCGACGAAGGCAAGGGTAAGATTGTGGACTATTTTGCCGGCAGGTACGACGTGATTGCCCGTTTCCAGGGTGGCCCGAACGCTGGTCACACTTTATATGTAAACGGACAGAAAGTAGTACTGCGTACAATTCCTTCCGGTGTATTCCATGAAAAGACCATCAATCTGATTGGTAACGGAGTAGTACTGGATCCCGTAGCTTTCAAAAAAGAAAGTGAAGATATCTCAGCACTGGGTGTGGATCTGACAAAAAATCTGTTTATAGCGGAAAAAACGCATATCATTGTTCCTACGCATCGTGCACTGGACAAAGCGTCCGAAATAGCAAAAGGTAATGATAAAATAGGCTCTACTTTAAAGGGTATTGGTCCCGCTTACATGGATAAAACCGGAAGAAACGGTTTGCGTGTGGGAGATGTATTGGCGCCTGATTTTAAAGAGCAGTACGAGAAACTGAAGCATAAGCACCTGCAACTGTTGTGTCAGTATGATATCAACGAGTTTACAGAAGATATAGCTGTATGGGAAGCTGAGTTTTTTGAAGCGATTCCTTTCCTGCAGAAAATGAATGTAGTAAGTGGCGAATATTTCCTGAATGAAAAACTGAAAGCCGGTAAAAAAGTATTGGCAGAAGGAGCACAGGGAAGTATGCTGGATGTAGACTTCGGAACATATCCGTTCGTTACTTCTTCCAACACTATTTCTGCGGGCGTATGTACCGGTTTAGGTATTGCTCCTCAGTGGATCAAAGAAGTAATTGGCGTCACCAAAGCTTATTGCACCCGCGTTGGTAGCGGACCTTTCCCTACTGAATTGCATGATGCTACTGGTGAACAGCTGCGTAGTGCCGGTCATGAATTTGGCGCGGTTACCGGCCGTCCACGCCGTTGTGGCTGGATTGACCTGGTAGCACTGAACTATACCTGCATGCTGAGTGGTGTTACCCAGCTGGTAATGACAAAAAGTGATGTACTGGATGAATTTGATGAAGTTTTAGCGTGCACCGCTTACGAAATAAATGGTCAGCAAACGAAGCAGTTACCTTTCCAGTTGAACGGTCTGGACATTAAACCTGTCTTGCAGACATTTAACGGCTGGAGTGACAAAACTTCTACCTGCAAGCAATTCAACGAGTTACCAGCAGAGATGAAAGCATTTGTTGCAGCTGTGGATAGCTATTTGGGTGTGCCCGTGAAATACGTTTCTAACGGACCCGGACGTGATCAGATCCTCGAAAAGTAAAAGGAAAAAAGTAAGGAAAAAAAACGGCAAAAAAAATTTGGCGAATAAAAAAAACTATTAAAACTTTACGGCAAAGAAATAAGGCAACCTATTATGAAATCAAAATCTGATAAAGAGAAAGAGACCAAAAAAACTACTTCTCCTAAGACTGCAAAAGACGCTCCTAAAGCTGCGGCCAAGCCTAAGAAAGAGGTGGATGATGATGATGAGGAAGATGATGATGAAGATGTGAAACCTTCCAAATCTGCCTCAAAGAAATCAGATAAGTCCGCATCTAAATCCAAACGTAAAGATGACGATGAGGATGGAGATGATGATGCTGATGATGACGGAGACGATGCTGATGACGCCTGGGAAAAAGGGGAGGATGATGACTATGATCCTGATTTTGAAGAATTTGACATGCCTAAGTCAAAAGGAAAACGTGGTCGTCCAGCCACCGGCACTAAAAAAGCCGATGATGATGACGATTTGGGCATCGATGATGAATTCAAAGACATGGATCTGTTCAACGATCGTTTTGATGATGATGATGATGATTTTTAAGCACTAAAACGCGATTGTTATCAGGATATTCCACACCTTTCCGGTTGATAATCAGAAAATATTTAAGCAACAAATGTTGGATTGGGGAAACCAGTTCAACATTTGTTGTTTTTTAGATAATAATAATTATCATTCTCCCAACCATCAGTACGAAGCCATACTCGCCGCAGATGCCCTGCATACCCTCGAAGTAAATGCAGGAAATGCTTTCCCGGCTTTACAGCAGTTTTATAACACTCATCAGGACTGGCTTTTTGGCCACCTCGCATATGATCTCAAAAACGAGACTGTGCCAGGACTGCAGTCCCAACACTTTGACGGTATCGGCTTTCCTGATATGTGTTTCTTTCTGCCGCGTGTAGTGATGCAGCTTCAGGAAGGACAGGTACATATTGGCGGAGAAGCCTTCAGTGAGCAGGATGCCTATGCGGTATTTACGGCTTGTTTACGTATGCCCGTCAACGTGACACCGGTCCGCAACTCCCGCCTGCAGCCACTGCGCAGCCGTTTGGATCATCAACGCTATATTACCGCAGTGAAAGAGCTGCAGCAGCATATTCTTCGTGGCGACTGCTATGAAGTTAATTTCTGCCGTGAAAATTATATGGAAGAAGTGAGCGTGTATCCGCGGGCTTTATTCGCTCAGCTAAATGCATTATCGCCCGCACCATTTGCGGCCTACTACCGCCTGCACAACCGTTACATGGCCTGTTCCAGCCCGGAGCGATTTATGCAGAAAAAAGGGAACACCGTGATTTCACAACCAATTAAAGGCACCAGTCGCAAAGATCCGGATCCGGTTATTGACCAGCAGTTGCAACAACAGCTACTGAACAACGCAAAAGAACGGGCGGAAAATGTGATGGTGGTAGACCTGGTGCGCAATGATTTATCTCATACTGCGCTACAGGGGACCGTGAAAGTAACGGAACTCTTTGGGATTTACTCTTTTGCACATGTGCACCACATGATCTCTACTGTGGCCGCACAATTATCTCCGCAGTTGCCTTTTACAGAAGTATTACGCACCTCATTTCCCATGGGCTCTATGACAGGCGCACCCAAAATGAGAGTGATGCAGCTCATAGAACAGTACGAGCAAACCCGCCGGGGGCTTTATTCCGGCGCAGTAGGCTATATTACGCCCACCGGCGACTTCGACTTTAATGTAGTGATCCGCAGTATGCTGTATAATGCCGACAATCAATACCTTTCCTTCCAGACCGGTTCCGCGATTACGTTTTACTGTGATCCGGAAAAAGAATGGGAAGAATGTTTATTGAAAGCAGCAGCTATGGAAAAAACCATTATTGGCTGAACAGCTGCTCCATCGCCTCGTTGATGGTAGGATAAGAAAACTGAAAACCGGTTTGTTGTATTTTGCCGGCAGAAGCTTTTACGCTCTTCAATACTTCCACACTCATTTCTCCCAACACCATTTTCAGGGCAAAGGCAGGCACATAAGTGGTCATAAAGCTGCGTCCCTTCACGATCTTGGCCATACTGAGAATCAGTTCCCTGTTAGTTACAGGATTGGGGCTTACCGCATTGTATATGCCTTCGAGTTTATCGTTGACAACCGCATTGAAATATAATCTTACAATATCATGAATATGTACCCAGGGTACAAACTGCTCCCCGGAACCCAATACGGTAGCAAATCCAAACCGGAGTGGTTTGTAGAATTCTTTTAATGCGCCGCCTTCCCGGCTCAGGACAATGCCTGTGCGGAAAATAACCAGCTTTTTATCAAGTGTCGTTACTTTTGAAATACTTTGTTCCCATGCCTGGGTAGTAGTGGCCAGATAATCGTTATCCGCCGGATCGGTTTCTGTAAACGGATGGTCTTTAAACTCTCCGTAGTAGCCGGTAGCGGAGGCACTGATTACTTTTTTTACCTTGTTGGGAATTGTTTTCAGTGCGGTGAACAGGAGTTCACTGCTTTTGGTGCGGCTGTCAATAATTTCCTGTTTACGGGCGGCCGTCCAGCGTTTATCGCCTACATTGACCCCCGCCAGGTGCACTATATAATCTGCCTGTTGAATGGCCTCTTTGTCTATCGTTTGTGTATCAACGTTCCAGGGGGCATATGTTACGGCCTCGTTGCTGCCGGTTTCAGGGCGTCTGCTAAGAATGATTACCTTATAGCCGCGCTCCAGCAGCAGCCGGGTTAGTGCCGTCCCTATAAGTCCTGTTCCACCGGTTATAATAACGGTTTCCATTAAGTAATAGCTGCGTTTTAAAAATAATTTAATAAAAATACACAATAAATCGGGCCTTTTGGAATTTATGTAAAGGCAGGACTTACCAGCTTTAAATTGACAACTTAATTTCTGAATTTTAATGTAAGTTTGAAAATGGTGCATGCAAATGTGCCATCTGCTTTATCATACAATATTTGAAATCTATATTACCGCATGCATACGCTATACCGCCTACAGTTAGTATTGTTGCTGCTTTTCGCCGGCACGGCAGCAATGGCACAGAAAATCACTTATTCGGAACCGGAGAAGGATGACTACAAAAGCACTGAGTTTGAGATTATAGGCAAGGTGTCCGGCAATATCCTTGTGTATAAAACAGACCGCGGTGATTACGTGGTATCGGTATATGACAACGCGATGCAGCTGAAAAACAGGGTGAAACTGGATTTCCTGCCCCGTAAGGTAATCAGTATGGATTTTGTGGCTTATGCCGATAAGGTGCTGATGATTTACCAGTTCCAGCGGAAAGACGCAGTATACAGCTTTTGTGCTACCATGTCGCCGGAAGCTACGTTCAGCGATGCACCTGTCCTGATCGATTCTACCCGCATTGGTATTTATTCTAAAGAGAATAAAGTATATTCTGTGGAAGTATCGGAAGATAAGCACCGCATTATGGTGTATAAGATCAACCAGGACCGGGAAGACAATAATGTCTTTTATACCTTCCTGTACGATAGTGCTATGAGCCTGGTGAACAATAGCCGTTTATCCATGCCGATGCAGAAAAAGCAGTTCCTGAGCAACTTTAACCTGACCAATACCGGTGACTTTATCTTTAATAAATTGGAACGTACCTCTAACCGGGACTACGTAGTAGGCGGCAGTATGGTGGTTAAACGGTCGCTGGTAGACAGTTTCGAGACGTCGCCGATGGGATTCAAAGCCCAGCTGCTGGATGAAGTAAAAATGAAGCTTGATAATAATAAGCATACAGCACTTGTCACTGCGTTTTATTATAAACAGAAAAGAGGGAACGTAGAAGGCTTATACCTGTATAAGTACGACTACGGCAATTATAAAGCGTTATATGAGAAGTCGACGGTATTTCCGGACGACCTGAAAGCAAATGCCCGCGGAGAATCCAGTACCAACGCTGCTTTTAATGATTACTTTATACGTAAGATTATTAATACGGCCAACGGAGGTTTCCTGCTCACCGCAGAATCTTTCTCTACCTCTTCCCGCTACCAGCCCTGGAACAGGTGGAATTACATGTATGGCAGCCCTTATAGTGGCATGTATGCACCTTATTACTATTCCCCTTATTCTTCCATGTACTATAATCCTTACTACTGGAACAATTCACAGGGACTGCGTTATCACTATGATAATGTAGTGGTATTGACTTTTGATGATGAAGGCAATATGCAGTGGAACAACTTCGTACACAAGAGCCAATATGACGATAACGCTGATCTGTATCTGTCTTACCTGATGGTAAACGTGGGTAGTGAGCTGCGTTTTCTGTACAATGAGCTGGACAGAAGAAATTATATGCTGACAGATGTAAGCCTGGCTCCGGGAGGTAAAGTTAACCGTATGCCTACCTTGCGCAATCTGGATAAAGGATTTACCTGGATGCCCCGGTATGGAAAACAGATTTCCGGTCGTACCGTTGTGATACCATGTATCTACAGGAATTATATTTGCTTTGCTAAAATTGACTTTTAATCACACCTTTGCACTGTGATAAGATTTTTCCGTTCAGGCAATCCTCTTACGGTATTGCTGTTGTTAATATATACACTGGTCGTTAAGTTTTACTATCTGATTCATCCATCTACCTTTATGGCAGATGGATCAGAGGGACTTTTGTATCACCTGTTGGTGAAGTGGATGCAAACTTTGGTGGGAGATAGTCCCCTGTTTTTCACCTCGCTGGCGGTGCTGATGTTGTTTCTGCAGTCGTTGCTTTTCACCCGTATTATCAACCATCACCGGTTGTTTCCCCGGCCTACCTATTTGCCGGCGATGTGTTTTCTGCTCTTTACGTCTATGCTGCAAAGCTGGAATGTATTTTCGCCGGCTTTGTTGGTGAACCTGATTATGCTGTGGGTATTTACCAGCATAACGGAGCTGTATACACGTACTTCTGCCCGTGACGTGGTATTTAATATTGGTTTTGCATTGGGTGTGAGCGGGTTGTTTTATTTCCCTTCTGTTATTTTTTGCTTTTTGCTGCTGGCGAGTATGCTGATTATGCGTGCATTCAGACTGGCGGAGTGGATTATTGCGGTGCTGGGATTAATATGTCCGCTTTACCTGATGGGTACTTATCTGTTTCTGACGGGGCAGATGACTTTATTGCGAAAGATCCCGAACATAGGAGCCTCGCTGCCTATGATCACCGATTATAAGGTATGGGGAGCCATGGTGGCCAGTTTGTTGTTTTTTGTGATTGGGTGGTTGTTATTGCAGCGCCCGCTTAAGAAAATGTTAATACAAGGCCGCAAGATATGGGCGGCATTAATCATATATGTAGTGGTAGCCATGCTGGTACCTTTCTTCAATGTACATTTCTCCGCTGCTTACTGGGTGCTGGCAGTATTGCCTATTTCCATGTTTGCGGGGAACGTGTTCTGGTCGGTCACCAACGATACTTTTGCCAACATTATCCACTTCATTACATTGGCTTATGTCGTGGTTATGCAATATTTCAGCTGATTTCTCCATTTTAAGGGGCTGATTACCAGTAATTTGTTAAATCGGGACAAACGGCAATGGAAAATTGCGAGCGGCGAAGTAATTTTGTCCTTTCCCAGTAGATTTGTCATTCGTAAAAATGATGATAAAAACACAGGGGAAAAAGTAGTTTTTAAAGCATTATTTACACATAAACACAAAACATTTTCAGATGAAATTTGGCGTTGTCACCTTTCCCGGTTCTAATTGTGATCATGATATGATTGATTCCCTGCGTAATGATCTGGGACAGGAAGTAATAGAACTGTGGCATAAGGATAAAGACCTGAGCGCATTCAGCACAGAAGATTGTATCGTATTACCGGGTGGTTTTTCTTATGGTGACTACCTGCGTTGCGGCGCTATTGCGAAATTCAGCCCAATGATGCAGAGTGTGATAGAATTTGCCAATAAAGGTGGCCGTGTGATTGGTGTTTGTAATGGTTTCCAGGTGTTGTGTGAAGCAGGATTGCTGCCGGGCGTATTGTTACAGAACCAGCATCAGCAGTTCATCTGCAAAAATGTATATATGAAAAGTGAAAACACTACCGCATCCATTACTAAAGATGTGGCAGGCAGATCACTGATGATTCCTATTGCACACGGAGAAGGCCGCTACTACGCTGACGACGCTACACTGGACGAGCTGTTTAAGAACAACCAGGTGTTATTCCGCTACTGCGATGAGTTTGGCAACATTATTGAATCTGCTAACCATAACGGCGCCATCCGTAACATAGCAGGTATCTGTAACAAAGGAAGAAATGTCTTTGGTATGATGCCTCACCCGGAAAGAGCTACCAGCCTTGCTTTGGGTAATACAGATGGTCAGCTGATATTGCAAAGTCTGATCAACAACAATTAATAGATTAAATCAATCAACCACCAACCAACCAATTAAAAAGAAAAGCATGAAAAAATTATTAACAGCACTGGCTTTGTTCGCCTTGCCTATTCTGGCAAGCGCTCAGATCGAGAATCCGGTAAAATGGAGTTTCACCGCCAAGAAAGTAAATGCAACTACCTACGAAGTACATGCTACTGCTACTATCGATGCCGGCTGGCACGTATATGCACAGGAAGCTGGAGAAGGTCCGGTACCCACCGCTTTCAAATTCACCAAGAATCCACTGGCTGTAGCAACAGGTAAAGTGGAAGAAGTAGGTAAACTGCACAAGTCATTTGATAAAAACTTCAACTCTGAACTGAAATACTACGAAAACACGGTAGATTTCGTACAGAAAGTAACTGTAAAAGGTAAGGCTGCTACTAAAGTAAAAGGTTCCGTGGAATTCATGGTGTGCGATGATCACCAGTGTCTGCCTCCTAAAGAAGTGGAGTTTGCCGTGAGTGTTGGAGGAAAATAATTTTGCATCCGGTAACTGATAACAATACTCGTAAAACGAGTTCCTTCAACAAGGAACTCGTTTCTTGTTTTCTCAGATCTATATTATTTAAAGCCTAGAGACTTTATGAAGCATCTGCTTTCATTTTTGATACCTGTCTTCGCCATTTTTGCGCTCAGCGCAAATGCGCAGGACGCCAGCCCGAAGCCTGTTAAATGGCAGTTTTCTGCAGAAAAGAAAAATGACCAGGAATATGTGCTGCATTTGAAGGGCACCGTAGAAAAAGGCTGGTTGCTTTTTTCTACTAAAATGGGGAATGATGATCCTAATACGCGGGTGGTGCTGGATAGCAGTGTTAAAGCCACTATTACAGGCATTACCGAAAATGGTAAACTCGAAAACCGCAAGGAGCCGTTATTCGATAACCTCGACATCAAATATTTCGAGAACGAGGTTGAATTGCTGGCAGATGTAAAACTGACAGGACCTGTAACAGCATTGAAAGGCACCATTACCTATATGGTGCTGAAAGGTGACGACGCAGTGCCTGAAGAAGAAGTGTTTAGCGTGGCCGTGGAGGAAACAGCAGCTGCTGCTACCACTGCTACAACCGCTGCTGCAGGTACGACCACCGAAAAAGGAGATGTAGCGGATGATGATGCATCCAATAAATCTCTGTGGTGGATATTCATTGCCAGCTTTGGTGGTGGCTTCATTGCGCTGATCACGCCCTGCGTGTTCTCCATGATTCCTATCACAGTGAGTTTCTTTACAAAGCGTAGTGCTACCAGGGCAGAAGGCATCAAGAATGCATTTATTTATTCCCTGTCTATCATTATCATTTATACCCTGTTGGGCTTCCTGATCACCAAGATATTTGGTGCCAGTGCACTCAATTCATTGGCCAGCAACGGAATTGCGAACATGATTTTCTTTGTGATCTTCCTGTTGTTTGCCTTCTCATTCCTGGGTGCATTTGAAATCAGTTTGCCTAGTTCCTGGGCCAATGTATCTGATTCCAAAGCGGGTATGGGCAGCATGGTAGGTATTTTCTTCATGGCATTGACCCTGGCGATTGTATCTTTTTCCTGCACGGGTCCTATTTTAGGAAACCTGCTGGTATTGGCTGCCAAAGGCGGCAACTCTGGTCCATTAATCGGCATGTTTGGGTTCTCACTGGCACTGGCTATACCATTTTCACTATTTGCATTGTTCCCTAGTTTGCTGAATAAAATCGGTAAATCCGGTGGATGGTTAAACGCGGTGAAAGTAACGCTGGGCTTCGTGGAGCTGGCGTTGGCACTGAAATTTTTCTCCAACGTAGATATGGCTTATCACTGGAATTTGCTGGACAGAGAAATATTCCTGGCTCTGTGGATTGCTATTTTTGCGTTGCTCACATTGTACCTGATCGGTAAGCTGAAATTCAGCCACGACAGCGATGTACCTTTTCTTACTGTAACAAGGCTCTGCTTTGCGATTGTTACTTTCACATTCACCGTGTATATGATTCCGGGTATGTGGGGCGCGCCATTGAAAGGTATCAGCGGATTCCTGCCACATGAAGGTTCTCAGGACTTTAACCTGAATAAATCACTGGTAGATATACAGGCATCGCTGGAAAGCGGTGGTGGTAGCGGCGCCGGCGGCAGTAATGTTAACACGGTGAAACCTAAGAAGCTGGTAGATATTTTACATTCTGAGATTCCAGGTGTGGAAAGCCTGTTTTTCGATTATGAAGAAGCACTGGCAGCGGCAAAGGTGGCCAATAAGCCATTAATGCTGGATTTCACGGGACATACCTGTGTGAATTGCCGCAAGTTTGAAAAATCTGTATTGTCTGCTCCGGCGGTAATGAAGATCCTGCGTAATGATTTCATCGTAGCTTCTTTGTATACAGATGAGAAAACTTCGCTGTCTGACGAGGAAAAATACGTTAATAAAGCAGGTGAAAAGGTGAGGAATATTGGTGAGAAGAATCAGGATCTGGAAGTGACTCACTTTAACCGTAATTCTCAGCCTTACTATATTCCGGTGGATCTGGAAGGAAAGCCACTGGTGAGCAAAGGATATGGTTATGATCCTAAAGAAGATGTAGATGCATTTGTGAAATACCTGGAAAGTGCCAAAGCTGAATTTGCAAAACGTCATGGTAAGTAGGTGTAATTCATTATAAAAAGAAAGGCCGTTTGTTGTGAAACAAACGGCCTTTCTTTTTATATCAGGATATCAGAACGAATAATCCAATAACTCCGCAGCACTAATTTTATCCTGCTGGCGGTTGGTCAGGTTTTTCACACTTATCATATTTTCCTGTAATTCGGAGTCACCCAGAATGATCACATAAGGTATACTTCTTTTATCTGCATACTTCATTTGTTTATCCATTTTGGCATTTTCATGAAATAGCTCTGCAGCAATACCTCTCTTCCGCAATTGCATCATGTAGCCAAAAGCTGCACGGGCACTGTCTTCTCCGAGATTCAGGAACAATACTTTGGTAGATTGCTGTGCTGTTTCCGGGAATAATTTCAATTCTTCCAGTACATCATAAATACGATCCACGCCAAAAGAGATACCTACACCAGAAATGCCCTTCAGTCCAAAAAGTCCTGTGAGGTCATCGTATCGGCCACCGCCACCAATGCTACCCATTTTTACAGTAGCGGGTGCTTTTACTTCCACAATCATACCTGTGTAATAATTAAGACCACGCGCTAAGGTCACGTCAATAATGGGTGTGGCATTAAAGCTGGTATATCCTGAATTAATTACAAACGATAATTCCTCAATGCCTTTCAAAGCAGTTTCAGATGATTGCAGCAAGTCTTTTAACTGGGTCAGTTTTTCATCACTGCTCCCATCAATGGCCAGAAATTTCTCAATGGTGTTAATGTCGGCATCAGTCAAACCTCTTTCCTGTAATTCCTTTCTGACGCCATCGGCACCAATCTTATCCAGTTTATCGATAGAAATGGTAATATCAGTCAGCAGCTCGGTTTTGCCGATTACTTCCGCCAGTCCGAACAAAATTTTGCGGTTATTGATACGTAACTCGTATCCCTGTAAGCCCAGTTTAGTCAGTACAGTATCATAGATCAGCAATAATTCTACCTCATTTATTAAGGAATTGCTACCTACCACATCGGCGTCACATTGGTAAAACTCGCGATAGCGACCTCTTTGGGGCTTGTCGGCGCGCCATACTGGTTGCATTTGATAACGTTTGAAGGGCAGTGCCAATTCGTTTTGGTTCATCACTACATAACGTGCGAAGGGAATAGTCAGGTCATAACGCAATGCCTTTTCCGTCACTGCAGCTACCAGCTCTCTGTTATCTTTTGCCTGCTGTGCTTTAGTATAAATATCTCCATTGTCCAAAACTTTGAACATCAACTTATCTCCTTCTTCTCCATACTTCCCCATCAACGTTGACAAATTCTCCATCGCAGGCGTTTCCAGCGGCTGGAAGCCGAATACCTCAAAGGTGTCTCTGATGGTTTGGAAAATATAATTACGCTTTCTAACTACCACCGGGCCAAAATCACGGGTGCCTTTAGGAATACCGGGTTTTATCATCTCAAAAAATTATTAAAAGTTTTATTGTTGTTGGTCTGCAATGTTTTCGCAGGCCTTATAGATCATTTTATATACTGGTGCAAAAAGTGCATCATCAAACCAGGGATCAGGTACTTCCTGTTGTTCCGGCAGGAGGAAATGCACTTTCGCTTTATCGGCGTTGTTGCGGGCTTTGCGTAATACATCGGTATAATTGCTCCGGTCCATTACATAGATGAGGTCAAATGTATCAAAATCTGCGATCTGAAACTGTCTGCCACGCAGGCCGGATATATCAACGCCATTTTTCTTTGCTTCTTTCACGGATCGGTGATCCGGTGAATGTCCCACATGCCAGTTACCTGTGCCGGCAGAATCAATTTCCCAGTTCAGCCCTTTCGTGTTCGCCAGATGTCTCATAATCCCTTCTGCCAAAGGAGAACGGCAAATATTACCCAGGCAAACCATTAATATTTTCATGCGGATCAATATTTGAATATCAGGCCGCAAACCTACAAGATATTATGGAAATGTGCATTGATTTGCATCTTTAACATGAAAACAGGCACAAAAAGCGGGAATTTTCCAGATACAAAGCATAAATAGATGCAAATTGTAAAATGCAGGAAATGATGAGATTTTAGATCGAAATATTACAACATGTTGAAAAAATGCCTCAAATTGCGGCTGGATAAGCAAACGAGTGCGGTTTTGTGGCAGTTTTTTAACATTCTTCTAAAATTCTCTTTGCCCGATTAAAAAATTTTTTTTTGTATAATTGTAATTCGCAACATGGAAACACACGAAGAACAAACAAGCAGACGACAGGAAAACAGGTATCGGCCAATGGGTGAGCTGATCAGAGGGATATTTTTTATACTCTTTGGTTTGTTCGCAATTTTTGCAGAAAAAC
>NZ_DATCVJ010000228.1:0-8455 GCF_036566945.1 Chitinophaga sp.
TTGTTATTCCTATCGCGTGGCCACTCACGCGCTCCCTTCAACAGATACTTCTCCTGTCAACAGCAAACGGGCCTACAGCCTGTTCTGGGGATTGCTTAATAATCCACAGGTTATCAGCACACCGGTGTGCGACTCACTCGGCGTAAATGGCGTATCAGAAGTAATGGTTAAAACTAATTTCGGCAATGCGCTGCTGACCGTTTGTACCCTGGGTATTTATTGCCCGGTCAGAATAGAATGGAAATGCGCCAAGCCCTGTGCGCAGGTGGATTCTTTGTAGTTCATTTCTTCACCCTATTATTCATCTGCCATGAAAATTATTAAGCACGGCGGTTTCTCCTGGAGTAATCTGCACAATACGTTTACGCAACCTGTAACAGACCTCTATGACCTGGCCAATGACGTGACCGGCACCGTATTACAGAATTACAATAGTACCACCGCCGGTATTCAGCAAATCATCAAAGATGCTATACAAAGCGGCACTTCCCTGCGCACGCTGGGCGGGAGCTGGTCATTTTCTCCCATAGCTGCCACCAAAGGCATTTTACTGAATACCAAATCACTGAATATCCGTTTTACCATTAACAGCAGCAGCACTGCCACGGCGTATACCGGCGATGCTAAAAGACTTTGTCTTGCGCAATGCGGCAATGGCATCTGGGAGCTGAACGACTTCCTCCATCAGCGGGGACTGTCCCTGTCGGCCTGTGGCGCCAGCAACGGCCAAACCATTGCAGGGGCTATTGCAACCGGCACACACGGCGCCGCCATTGGCTTTGGCGCCGTACAGGAAGGCGTGGTGGGCCTGCATATCATCACCGGGCCCGATCAGCACATCTGGCTGGAAAGAGCCTCCTACCCTGTTGTGGCCGATTCCTTTGCCAACAAACTGGGCGCAACAATAGTGCGGGACGACGACGCCTTCAACGCCGCCGTTGTCAGCTTTGGTGCATTTGGTTTTATCCATGGCGTGATGATCGAAGCAGAAGATGACTACCTGCTGGAATACTACCTGCGCCGCGTACCTTATGATGACGCGCTGATTCATCAACTGACTACGCTGGATTTCGCCTATGCCCATCTGCCCTTTCCGGATGTGGTTCCCTTTCATTTCCAGACGCTCATCAATCCCTACGACCTCGACAAAGGCGCTTATATGACCACCATGTATAAACGTCCTTACCGGGACGACTATACGAGACCCAAACCCAATGGGCAGGGTATTGGTCCCGGCGATGATGCACCCTGCTTTATTGGTAAACTCGCAGGTGTACTCCCCGCCGCCGTACCATTACTGGTCAATAAAGTACTGGCGAAAAGTCTCACGTTATGTGAACAACAATACGGACGACTCGGAGAAATCTTCAACAACACCACCCTCCGGGGCAAAGTATCCAGTGCCGCCGTAGGACTTCCGGTAACTGCGGTAGATAAGGTAATAACGGGATTGCTGCAGGTGAATAAACAGGCAGGACCCTTTGCCGGATTATTTGCTTTTCGATTTGTAAAAGCCTCCAAAGCCACGATGGCATTCACACATTTTGCACCCGTTACCTGTGTATTGGAATTGGATGGCGTACTATCAGCCGATACCGTTCGCTTTTACGAAGCGGTATGGAATATGCTGGACCAGCTGAATATTCCTTTTACCTTTCACTGGGGGAAGATGAATACGTTAACGCCTACACGCGTACGACAAATGTATGGGGCCAACCTGGATCAATTTCTGGCAGCACGTGCACGGATAGTGGATCCGGAAATGGTACGGATTTTTAGCAATGATGCGATGAAGCAATGGGGAATAGATCCGCCGTGATGTACTCCTCAGACCCCGTATTTTTCCCGTAGCATATTATAATGATGGATGCTATGCCCTACGGCCATCCAGCCTAAACTACGTGCGGTGTAAATGTCTCCTCCCGGGAATCCTCTAAAATCCAGCATGGCATCCGTCATACTGCTAAAAAGACTGATGGTAGCGTCTCTGATGGTTAAAAGCTCTGCTGCTATATCGGCCAGTGTACGATTGGCTGCGTTGAAGTCTTTCGTATATCCCTCTCCTGCCGGCACTTCCAGGTGAACCGCTATTTGTCTTGCATAACAAAAAGATTTATAAGCATAATATCGTTCATCATCTGCCACGTGAATAAACACCTGTTTAACCGACCATTTATCTGGGGCATATCTATAATCCGCAGCAGAAGCCGGAATGGAATGAATCAATTGCTGCATCTGCTGCTTATTATTTTCTAAAGCCGTTATTAAATCGTCGCCAGCAGCCAGATCGAAGAAATATGGATACCAGGAAGGTGCATCCTTTGTATCAGGACGATGAATTTTTATCATGTCGTTGTTGATTTTATACGCCAGGTTATCTTGTGATTCCTCACTGCGGGTTCTTCCCACAACTTATTATATTTGTAATACACGTTATTTTTCCCGTAGCAAAACTGTGTCATCCACAATTTAAGCCAAAGCGTATGAAAACAAGCCTGGTCATTACTGTTTTATGTTTTATCCAATGCCTTGCCATGGCCCAAACACCACAGGGACAAGGGATTCAATTCTTCTCCGGCACTTATGCGGAGCTCCTGCAGGCGGCAAAGCAACAGCATAAAATGATTTTTATAGATGTATATACAGATTGGTGCGGGCCTTGCAAAGCAATGGATAAAAATATTTTTCCTTTGAAAGAAGTAGGTGATAAGTATAATCCATTATTGCTGAGTTATAAATTAAATGCAGAAAAAGGAGAAGGCATTGCCTTAGCTAAAAAATTCAACATCGGCGCCTACCCTTCCTTTCTTTATCTTAACAGCAGCGGGTATCTGATACATAAAGTAGTGGGTGAAGGTCCGGCTGCCACGTTTAACGGGCATGTGGATAAGGCAGTGGAATTGGCGGCAGATAAAAATCAGTTAGGTAACCTGGAAGCTGCATTTAATGAAGGTAACCGGCAACCGGCATTTCTGCGTACGTACATTTCCCGGAAGGCCGCATTGGCCATTGACAACAGCCAGGCATTTGATGAATGGATGAAAGTGATGCCGCCGGAAGATTTGAAAAAAGAAGAGCACCTGGTATTTATCGGGCAACAGATAAACGGCATACAAACCAGTGCCTTTATATTTTTAATGGATCATTATGACGGGTTGAGTGATGCATCGAAAGCCGCCATTAAACCACGGCTGTACAATCAGATATCAGAAGAAGCCATCCCCAACGCGATCAGAGATAAACGACTGCTGGAGATGAAGCAACTCCTCCGCTACGTGCAGCAACTGGGTACACTCACGGAACAGCAATCAATTCGCATGAACCGGCTCAACCTGATTTATGCGGGGATGGTGAAAGATGAAGCATTGTTGAAAAAGTCCGGCTACACTATGGTGGGTAACCTGATGACCATCTCCCTGGATTCTGTTCACGCAGAAGATGCCCGGCGATATGAACGACTGTCCGCATCCTTTCTGAAAACAGAAAAAGACAGCGCTAAGCTGGCCGCCTTTGAAGAGGAAAAACCTTATATCATCAATGTTTTTTCGAGAGAAGTATATTTCAGATTGTTTGCCGCAGCTTCGGCCTTCAGTACCACGCTGGAGAGCCGGGACAAGTCTTTGGAAGATGCGCTTACATGGGCCGTCAGAGCGCAACAATTAATACCAGGTGTAAAAGAAACTTCCGACCTCATTGCCAAACTAAAAAGTAATATCGCGGCAGGTTCGAACTAATTTTATGCGCCGGACGACAACAATATTCACGACCCGGCTCCCGATTTCCGGAAAACGCTGGTATGGCTGGCCAACATCATTACAGACGAACGCGGACTCGCTACCGTGAGCTTCTTCAGCTCAGATATTACCGGCGCTTTCAGCGGAAAAATAGAGGACATCAGTGAACAGGGACTGATAGGCAAAAAACATTTTATGCTACAAGTAGTCCGTAAATAGCTAGGCATTCCAAATGCCTGTTTCCGCAGTCTTTCTGGCGTAAACGGCGAAATCTTTTGGTGCTCTTCCAAGGGCGCGTTGCACGCCATCTGTCAGGTAGGTATTCCGGCCATCCAGTACTTCTGCAAACAAATAGGTTACCAGCCAGATCACATCTTCCGGCACTGCGTATTCCAGCATCATGGCTTTATATTCTTCTATGGAGAGCTGTTCATATTGAATAGGCTTTTGGGTGGCGGCAGCGATTTCGCCTACCGCTTCTGCAAAGGTCATTAACCGGGGACCAGTGAGCTCATATAACTGACCGGCGTGGCCTTCTTCCGTAAAAGCAGCGACAGCAGCATCCGCGATATCGTCGGCATCTACAAATGGTTCTACCACATCGCCGGCCGGCAGCGCCACATGACCCGCCAGCAAAGGATCTAGCAAATAGCCTTCGCTGAAGTTCTGATTAAACCAGGCCGACCGCAGAATGGTCCAGTCAATGCCCGCATTGATCACGATCTCCTCACATGCCTGCGCCTCTTTTTCGCCGCGGCCAGACAATAACACGATATGCCGGATACCACTTTTCACAGCGGTTTGTGTAAATGCACGGATGATATCCACGGTGCCCGGTACAGCTAAATCAGGATGATAACTCAGGTACACTGCCTCCATTCCCTGTAGTGCAGCCTCCCAGGTGGCTTCATTTTCCCAGTCAAATGAAGGATCGCCGGCGCGTGAACCAATGCGTACCGGCCAGCCTTTCGCGGTTAATTGTGTGGCTACTCTGCTGCCCGTCTTACCAGTGCCTCCTAATACAAGTACATGTTGTTTCGCTTTCATAATTATTTTCTTTTCCCAAAACTAAGACGGCCCTGTTTCGGAAAATAGAACAAAACCGACAGCAGGAATAAAATTTTATCTTCCACATTTCTCACCTGCATGGACATTGCGCTGTCGCATGCTAATTTAGCTGCTCGTCATGATCAACTCCACCAATGATAACATGACTTAACCCTATTTCTCATCTCAAAATAATCAAACCATGAAACGTATTTTAGCGGCGTTCTTATTGCTGACATTTCTCCCGATCAGTTTCTCCTTTGCTACCACCCCTATTAAAAATACCGGTAAAGCGTCCGTGAGCCGCGCCCGTATTCACGCGCACCTGCAGTTATCACAACGGGTGGCAGGTATTGATGTAAATATTCCGACAGCGCTGTACACCGTCACCAACCTGAATACCAGCGCCAACGGTACGGTTTACAACAGCAATTTGTATGATGTGGAAGTACAGGAAGGAGATGTACTTTACCTGAATACTTTGGGATTATTGCCTTCTATTTCTTACACCGTTACAGCGGCTGATATCGACAGCGAGTATATTCACGTGTCTATTTTGTCGCTCTGATCAAAGGAGGGATATCATCCACTAAGCCATCCGCGGGAGCTGCGGATGGCTTAGTGGATGGTGTTGTAAATCTTCATTTGTTGCGGCACAATACTACGATAGTCGTATCTTACAAAACGGCTACTTTTTCACACATGAAAATAAAAAAACTAAGCGCCGCATTTTATCAGCAAAAAGATGTGGTGAAGATTGCCAGCTCATTGTTGGGCAAAATGCTGGTCACAGAAATAGACGGCGTACGTACCGCGGGCAGGATCGTAGAAACAGAAGCCTATGCCGGTGTTACCGACAAAGCTTCTCATGCCTGGAACGAGCGGCGGACCAACCGTACCGCAGTGATGTATCTGCCCGGTGGAATCAGCTATGTATATCTTTGCTATGGTATTCATTACCTCTTCAACGTCATCACAAATGTAAAAGACACACCCCATGCCGTACTGATACGGGCACTGGAACCCGTGGATGGTATAGATGCGATGAAAGCCCGTTTCGGTCAGCAGCCTACCCGGAATATTACCGCCGGGCCGGGGAACCTGAGCAAGGCACTGGGTATTCATACCGCGCTCACCGGGGAAAGTCTGACCGGCAACAAAATATGGATAGAAGATGCTCCCAACCTACCCGATGATCAGATCCTTATTTCTACCCGCGTGGGCGTTGCCTATGCCGGGGAAGATGCTTACCTCCCCTATCGCTTTAGCATAAAGGATAACAAATGGGTGAGCAAAGGAAAAGGACTCACAAAAAATACTTCCGATAAAGTGTGATTTTTCAGAGGTTGGTGCGAATAATGAAGAAAGTAACATTTTTCACTCTGGTATCCTGACAATTACGACGCATGAAGGCAACTGACAAATCGGAACGTTTTCTGGGTGTTATTCAGACGCATAAAGGCATTCTTTATAAAATAGCGAATGCTTACTGCCATGATGCGGAAGACAGGAAAGACCTCGTGCAGGAAATCATCATCCAGTTGTGGAAATCATTCGACAATTACTCAGATGAGTTTAAATACTCCACCTGGATTTATCGTATCGCCTTAAATGTGGCCATCTCATTTTATCGCAAAGAAAACCGGCGAAAGCAGGTCGACAGTCCACTATCGGATGGCGTACTTAATATGACCGATACCGGCCTCCCGGACGACACCGTTACAAATTACGGCAGCGTTACTACTTTCCCTCCGGCGTTAAACTATTACAATACACGATCAACTTTACCAGGTCTTCATCATTCTTTACATTCAGCTTATTACTACGGATATAGGCTGTTAATGCCGCGCTATCGCCTCCAATGGCTTCCAACACGGCTTTTTCATTCTTCTTAATACTCACCGGCACACCGTTTTTTGCAATGAAATAATTCGGGTATTCTTCAATAGTAAGCACCGTGGTAGCAGAATTATATGCTTTATCCTTACGCACTTTTTTTACATTCCTGAAGAGCAACTGCACTTTACCATCTGCCAGCACCTGGTAATAAGAACTTTCGGTAGCGCCTTTTGCCGGTGCAAAACCATTGCGAAATACTAACTGGCTATTATCCTTCCGGCTGTTGATGTTGAAAGATTTTACCGGCTGCACAAATGTATTCATCTCGTTCTTTTCATTTCTAAACAGCAGCTCATCTTTTACCTGGTCATATTTCAACGCTACACCGGTATAGGATTTATCGCTTTTGAGGACTACACTGCCTATGGCCCAGTCTTCCTGCAGATAGGGAGAGCCCTGCACATCTGTATAACTCTTTTCAAAAACAGGATTACCATCTGCTCCTTTTGACAACAAAGCCGCTCCTGCCTGGGCAGACAGGCGCGTTACACTCACCGTTAACATACAGCCGATTAACAACCAACGTTTCATGATATAGATTTTTGGATGCTAAAATACGAAAGGCTAACAGCTATTCTATAGCTGCTTCATTTTTATTTTAACTCCAAACAAAAACCCGCCTCTCAGCGGGTTTCGTTTGGGGTTAATGCTTGACAAAATATAGCGCGTTTACTGTTTTACCAGGGTATTTATGTTAATATGCGGCCACATGATAAGTCCAGGCTCACCAAAGCGGGGTAAGAAATTAAAGTTTGTTTGCTGCGTATATTGTAATTGCAGGAAATTGGTATTGTCTGCAGTCACTTCTTCTACCCAGAAAATGGTGGTAAAATTATTAGGATTTACATGTTGTGTAGTAAAAGGAATATTCAGCAAACTGGAACTATCCAGCACAAACGTAGTCACCTTGCCAATTTCCTGATTGGATAATGCTTTCCGCAGGGTGGCATTGGGATTTTTCACATCAAAATCGGGGAATTTCGTTTGTGCCTGCAGGTATTGATCCAGGTAACCCAATGGTACATCCGGGCCGGCCAGCGGAGTAGAATCGTTGTCAGGAATTGGTGGCACTCCCTGCGAAGTAAAAGTGTTACCCAGTACCAACACCGCATCGCCATGCGGGATACTGGCCTGCCGGGCAATTGTTTGTGCCGGCGGTGGCAATGCTTCCAGGGCCTCCACCTGTTGCGGCTCTATGTGAGCAAGATTAAGCCACATCCCGTTTTCTACATGCAATACACCACCGGTAAGATTATCGGTTACCGTCAGGTCGTACAAAACAGCACCGACCATTTGTTCTACTGTGCCGCCACGATTAGGCACCGGTGCACTCACCGCTGTGAAGTTGATCGTTTCCGTATAGTTTTGGATCAACAACAGGAAGCCTTCCGCACCGTTGGGCACAGCTACCAGGTTCCAGCCATTGGAACCTTTCCAGGTACCCAATAATGCGGCGAGCGGGCCTAACTCATCTTCAATCTGGGCGTTGGTTCCGGCCAGGCGGACAAAGTTCTTTAAAGGGGGAACGTTTTGAAATGTTTGCATGATATAGTTATTTAGGAGTGGAAAAAGAAGTAGTATACGCCGGTATCAACAGCATAACATCACCTGGTGGTAGTCGTGCACTACCAGCAAGTTTTCAAAGTATAGAAAGACATGATTAAAACGATCGTACATTCAGCTCAACTATCACTAAGCATCTGTTATTTTACTTTTGATGTGCAGATGATTTTGTAAATAATTAGCGGCTACCAAAGGTAGATTGCCAGAAGGAG
>NZ_DATCVJ010000229.1:0-8613 GCF_036566945.1 Chitinophaga sp.
CCAGGGAAGAAGTAAGTTTCGTGATCAATGAAATGCTCGGCGAAATGAACGCTTCTCATACTTATAACTTCGGCGGAGATGTGGAAGACAGCAAAGCAGAAAATGTTGGCTACCTGGGCGTAGACTGGCAGGCAGTGGGTCAATACTATAAAATTAAACGGATTATCCGCGGCGCGCCATGGAACGCAGAAGCCCGCAATCCACTCGACGAACCCGGCGTGGGCATCAAAGAAGGGGATTATATTCTGGCGGTAAATGGCGAACCACTCACCACCGCACAGGAACCTTTCAGTGCGTTCCAGTCGCTCGCACGAAAAGTGGTGGAACTGACTTACAACAATCAACCTTCCTTCAATGGAGCTAAAACTGCCATCGTGAAAACGATCGGGTCGGAGTACCGCCTTCGTCACCTGGCATGGATAGAGAGCAACCGCAAACGCATTGCTGATGCCACAGATAACCAGGTAGGCTACATCTTCGTGCCCAGCACGGGTATAGACGGACAGGATGAACTGATCCGCCAGTTCAATGCGCAATGGGATAAAGCGGCACTCATCATCGATGAACGCTTTAATAACGGTGGACAAATTCCCGATCGCTTCATAGAAATGCTGAACCGCAAACCATTGGCCTATTGGGCTACCCGCGACGGTAAACCCGCACCATGGCCCGGATACGCGCATTTCGGTCCTAAAGTAATGCTGATCAACGGATGGAGCGGTTCCGGCGGAGACGCCTTCCCCGATTACTTCCGCAAAGCAGGACTGGGGCCCATCATCGGTACCCGCACCTGGGGCGGATTGATTGGTATCAGCGGCACACCCGGACTCATAGATGGAGGCATTATCACCGTACCATCGTTCCGCATGTTCGATAAAGAAGGCACCTGGTTCCGCGAAGGACACGGCGTAGACCCGGATATCGCTGTAGATGAAAACCTGGGCGATATGGCCAAAGGAATAGATCCGCAGCTGGAACGTGCTATCACGGAAATTAAAAATCTGTTGCAGACAAAACCTTATAAGGCCCCTGTACAGCCACCTTACGAGGTAAGATAACAGCGCAAAAAAAGAAAGCTGACCATCAGGGTCAGCTTTCTTTTTTTGCTATTTGTTGTAGTATGTTGTTTCCCCAGTGCAAATCCTCTTCCGCTACAATGATGGTGTTGAATTGATGACGATCCCCTTCCATGGCTACTCCAGGAGAATCATCTATATGCACATCAATATTAAACGCCGGCGGATATTTAGAAATAGCAGCGCCCAGTTTCCCTAATGTTTTATCATGCACGGACTTGTTGATGATCTTCTCCGGAAAAATACCATAGGAGAAAAACAACCGCCTGATGTAAGCAGGAGACCTGTAAGACGTAGTATAGATAAAGATTCGGTGATTCTTCGCTTTTAAAGCCTTTATTAATTCAATAGTGCCCGCTCTGATTTTTTCACGGCTGAAGAGCTTTTGCCATATTCCTCTTCGTTCAGTAGGAAATTGTTTCATACCCGGTATGAGGGTATCGTCGAGGTCGAATGAGATAATCATGAAATGTAACGCAGATCGTTGTTTTAAGCGCTGCTAAGATAATAAGTAAAACGTAATATCTGCCCCGCACCAATAAATTGATACAAGGCAGACAAGCTTTTTCTCCATTCATTAATGCCTTGACTGAAAATTCCATCTCAATCCGCCGCTGAAAAAATAATTGGTGGCAAGGCGGGCCTTCGGTTTATCGCTAAACATTTCCGACAATTTTTTCTCGGTGAAGCTGTTTTGATTCAACAGGAGCGCACCACCCGAGGCCACGAAATCTATGCGCTTACTCAGGTGCCAGGTGTTTTCCAAACCAATACTCATTTCACTATGCGCCAGGAGTCTTTTTTTATCCGCCCCTTTTTCCACATCATAGGCGGCGCCATTCATACGGAAGGCCAGTGCCAGATCAGTATATTTATTTAAGCTGCTGGAGATGCTTAATTTCTCCGGGAAATTAATGTCGACTTTATACTTGTTTTGTGTTTGCCACCTGATCATGAAGGCTGGGAGTAACATAGGCGTACCAAAGGTATTGGTGAACATAGCACCTATACCATAAGCAAACCGCGGGTTCACCTGCTTGATGAATAATACGCCGCCATTAATAAAAATATCGTTCCGGTCAATTTTTTCCATGTCGGTGTAAAGCCCTACAGACAATACACTCACCATGCCCCAACGTTTGTTGATGCTACGGAAATGTTGCACTGCGAGTTGTGTGCCCAGTAATTCTTCCGGAAAAATTTTGTCGTCATAATCTTTGTTGGTGAGTTGGGTGTAGCTGCCGGAAGCCGCCAGGGTCCAGTTTCTTACCATCCCGGTCGCCGTATCTATACGATTACTCAACATAAATGCAGCACCGAAATTATAGCGTATCTGTGCGGTAGTGGATTTTGTTTTTACACTATCTTCCCCCCTGATATAATGGGAAGCAGGTAAATAATCTACACTGAAGCCTATGCCGGGGCCATGCAGTGAAGTAGCACCTAACTGTGCCCAAAGGCGCTGTGCTGGCGTAAAGGATAATAAGGCGAGTAATAAACAGGTATACCCTTTCTTTTGATTCGACTGTTGTAAATGCGTTGGCTTGCGGCTCATCATGGTGTACTACTTGAAGTGATTTTTATTGCTTTAGAGTACGACAGCATGCGTCCTGTTTACCCCTACGTGGAGAGAATAATTTATTTTCGGAAATGATATATACAACAAAGGTGCGCCGTTATGTGTGCACCTTTGCGTTATTTTTTAGGAATAATAATTTATATTTTCCGGAAGACAACAATGCCATTATGTCCCCCAAATCCGAAGGTATTGCTCATGGCTACTGATACTTTTTTTTCTATCGCAGTTGTCAATACAATTTGTAATCCGGCAGGAATAGCGGCATCCAGCTGCTGGGTGTTGATAGTAGGGGGGATGATGCCCTGTTGAATACTCATCACGCTGGCGATGGCTTCTATAGCGCCTGCAGCGCCCAATAAATGCCCTGTCATGGATTTGGTGGCACTGATGTGTAACTGCGAAGGCGTATTGCCAAATAACTTGCCAATAGCCGCTATTTCACTCAGGTCACCTACAGGTGTGGAAGTAGCATGTGCATTTAGATAATCTACGTCTTCTTTATTGAGTCCGCCATCTTCCAGCGCGAGCTGCATGGCACGGAAAGCACCGAGTCCCTCCGGATGTGTGGCGGTCATATGATACGCATCTGCTGTCATGGCTGCACCTGCTACTTCCGCGTAGATATGGGCGCCGCGGGCTTTGGCATGTTCGTATTCTTCCAGGATCAATGCGCCGGCGCCTTCTCCCATTACAAATCCATCCCGGTCCACGTCAAACGGGCGGGAACCCGTGGTAGGGTCCTCATTACGAACAGACATCGCCTTCATGGCGCAGAAGCCGCCCACAGAAGCGGGTGTGATGGGGGCTTCAGATCCGCCGGTCACCATTACTTTCGCCTTACCTATACGGATATACGTTAATGCATCCATAATAGCTGTGTTGGAAGTGGCGCAGGCGGATACGGTGGTATAGTTAATACCCATCAGCCCATATTTAATGGAGATCATGCCGGAAGCCATATTGGTAATGAGCTTAGGCACAAAATAAGGGCTGAAGCGGGGATTGAAATCGCCGGCAACGTACTCTGTTACCTGCTCTTCAAAGGTTTGCATACCGCCCTGACCGGAGCCCCAGATAACGCCCGTATCAAAGGGGTCCATGCTGGCGAAGTCCAGCCCCGAATCCCTGATGGCCTGGTCGGCAGCCACCAGCGCATATTGTGTAAAAGGATCCGTTTTACGTACCTCGGCTTTATCCAGTAAAGTCCCGGCATCAAAGCCTTTCAGCTCATGGGCGAAGCGCGTACGGAAACGGCTGGCGTCAAAATGGGCAATGGTGGCGGCACCGCTTTTCCCGTTTACAAGACTATTCCAGAAATCCGTTACGTTGTTACCGATGGGAGATACCGTCCCCATTCCTGTAATGACAACTCTTTTCATAGTATGTTATTTTTGACACAGATCTTCCAGCAACTGATCCGTAATACTACGGAACGCTGCCGGTCCCATTACCCTGGATAATAGCAGGGAAGACTGTAAATTGGACATGATGATGAGGGCCCGCGCAGCGGCAGGTCCTTTAAAATGAATACACTTGTTTTTTCGACCCTGCTCCAGGCAGTTGGTCAGCCAGGATACAATGCCATCGGCCATTTCCTGCACCTTCGCCTGCATGGCAGGAGAGAACGTTTCAAAGTCGGTAGACAATGAACCCATCAGGCAGATGTTGCCCTGCTTATTGTGCTTACGGAACACCTCCACCAGTTTACCCAACTGCTCATTTTCCGGCAGCTGTTTCCATTTCCCGGTGCTGTGATTGAATTGCGCTATCTCCTGGTCAATCACTTCCACTCCCAGGTCTGATTTAGCCGGGAAATGATAATGTACCGCCGCATTTTTAATAGCCAGGGGGGCGGCAATGTCCTTATAGCTAAAGGCATTGAATCCTTTGGTTCTCACCAGGCGGTCGGCCATGGAAACGATCTTATCTTTTGTTGCTGACATAAATGTGCCTTTGGGCGACACAAATATACTTACTTAGTAGTAAGTAAGCAAATAAGGCAAAAAAAACGATTATTTGTAAGAGGATAACTTTTCTGCTATAAGCTGTTCTATCTGCAGGAATTGTTGGTGATTTTCCAGTAAAAGCGGGATATAATAGTCCTGCCGCGTAGTATGAAGTACAATGCTGTCACCCAGCCATTTGGACGGGATCAGGGCTACCTGCCGGATGTCTTTATAAGCGATGAAACGATATTTCTTACGGAAATAGAGGTCGATAATCCGGTTCTTGCTATTGCCCTGGCTCCAGCCAGTCTTTCCCCATGGCATATCTTTCATGAGCAAGCCATCTTTTCCAATTTCCAGTTGTACGATTTTTTGGCGGGCAATACGGAAACACAAATAAAGGAAACCTGTTCCCATCAACACCAGGATGCCGGAAAGCAGCAGGATGAACAGATCGGCATGGTGGCTCAGTAAATCAATGATCATACTAACAGACATCCACAACATTACACCTCCCATGAAAAGTAGTGCCCCTGCCAGTAAGGATTGTCTTACCGGTGAAATGTAAATAGCGGTACCATGGCCAGTTGGCGCCTGCAGCATTGTATCGGATGGAAAGCTTTCTTTTGCATCTTCCTGTGCATTACCTGTTTTAGCCGTGATCAAAGCTGCCAGGGTTTTAATATCTTTTCCGGAGAAGTTGTCCAGCCGCAGGTGTACGGACGCACCGCTCTTCATATACAACTCCAGCCGGTAATGTTTGGTCCCGTTGATGTCGCCCTCCGTCAATGTACAATAATGGATATCGCGATAGTAATAATGGGTTTCCCTGTTACTTAAATTCTTTGCTATGAGGCAGTCGGGGTAGGTGTCTATATAACCGATACTATCTGCTTTATACAAGGTATCATACACATACCACCCCATTCCTGCCAGCAGTAAGGCGATAAAATAGTAAGCAGGGATTTCATAGTTTAGATTGGGGACGAAGTACCAGTATAACAGGTAGGTGAAGGCAGCAAAAATGAAGAACAGTACAATCAACTTATAATGGCGGAAGGAGAAACGCTGTTCTTTCATTTATTCTGCTTTTGAGTTGGCCACGATATATGGCACAATGGAATCCTTGTAAAATCTTTCTGCTTCTTTAGCGGCTCCGGGCAGGGTTTCAAAATAAATCTTATTGTCTGCCTTGTTTTCAAAGCCTACAAATGTATAAGGGCCATAGTCCTTGAAATTTAGGTTAAATGAAAAGTGGGCATAGGTTTCATTGGTTTGTATAATATAAAACCGGCTTTTGCTGAACTTTACGTTTACCTGGTGTATGCCCTTTGGAATCTTGATGATCCCGGTAGGAAATACGGTTTTTACTTCCAGACTGTCGATACTGGTAATCTCAATATTATTACCCGTATACAGGGCTACGCTGCTGTCACCGGGTATCATGTGCCCCAGTGAACGGATATTACTGCGTCCTTGGATTTCTGTACGTGCAAAGAAAAACAGACCTAATAGCACGAGCAGAATGTAGATGATGTTCTTCAATATTTTCATCGGTCAACGGTTAAAATCTACCGCTAAACTAATCACTCCATTTTTTCCTGACCGGGTATAATGCATATTCGAGGGGAACCAATGTATATTCGTCTTACCTGGTTGTATCGGCGTGATAAAAAGCAATGGCCGGCCCGTAGTTTCCTACCAATGGCCGGCCATCACAGCTATATTTCTTAATGAATTATTCTGCTTTTAAGCTTTTTACGGGGTTCATCAAGGCCGCTTTGACAGACTGGAAGCTGATGGTCAGCAAAGCAATCAGCATGGCCGCCAGTCCTGCCAGGGCAAATACCCAGTAGTGGATCGTTACCCGGTAGGGGTATTTCTGCAGCCATTGGTCCATGGTATACCAGGCCACCGGAAAGGCGATGAGGGCGGCAATACCTACCAGCTTCAGGAAGTCGGCCGACAGTAAACGGGTGATGCCCGTTACACTGGCGCCCAGCACTTTGCGGATGCCAATTTCTTTTGTTCTGCGTTCTGCTGTATAGGCTGCAAGGCCAAATAAACCAAGACAGCTGATGATGATGGCCAACGAGGCAAACAAGCGGGAAAGCTGCTGCATCAGGGTTTCGTTTACAAACATCGCATTGAACTGATCGTCCACAAACCGGTAAGTAAAAGGATAGGCCGGGTTATATTGCTTCATCACGTTACCAATTTTAGCAATGCCGGCTTCCTTATCTGCATTGGCATTCATGCGCACATACATCAGCACGGCATACTGCGGCATACAATAGAATACCACCGGATCAGGTTTACCATACATGTTGCCATATACATAATCTTTTATTACGCCCGCCACCCTGGAATGAACAACAGAGTCGCCATGGGGAGTCAGTACCATTTTGCCAACGGCACTTCCTGGTCCCATGATCTTTTCCAATGATTGGGTAATGAGTACATCCGTCCCATTGGAGGCAACGTCCGGCTTGAAATCACTGCCGGACACGATTTCCATCCCGGACGTACTAACATACTCCGGGCTGATAAGCCTTTGGGAAATAAGAATTTTATCCGTTTCGGGCTTGCCTTCCCAGGTGATATCGTTCGTGTTATTGCCACCGTCAATGGTAGTATGATCTGCCAATGCCACATTTTGCACCGTTCCCGTGGCCAGCAATGCATTTTTAATGGATGGGAAATGCGCCGCCATATTCCCCTTCAGTTCCATAGAAATCAGGTTGTCCTTGTTGAATCCCAGGTTCCTGCTTTTCACATGTTGTATTTGCTGGTAAATGATCGCAGTACAAATGATCAGGATAATAGAAACACTGAACTGTGCTACCACCAGCCCCTTGCGGATAAAAGAGGCACTACCGGCCTTAATTTTCATGCCTTTCAATACAAAAACAGGATTGAAAGAGGAGAGGTATAACGATGGATAACTACCCGCTACTACACCACAAACGATGGTGATTAACAGCAACCACACGATGTGCATCGGATTGCCAAGGCCTACCACCAGGTGCTTATCTACCAAAGCATTAAAACCCGGTAATACCACATACAGTAATATTATTGATATACCCGCCGCCAGCAGCGACATAAACAAGGCTTCACTGATAAACTGCACCACCAGCTTACTTTTTCCTGCTCCCATCACTTTGCGGATGCCGACTTCCTTCGCCCGTTTTTCACTCCGGGCAGTGGCCAGATTCATGAAGTTAATACAGGCTATGAAAAGAATAATCCAGGCAATCAATGAAAACAGATGTACATACTCAATGCGTCCTCCGCTTTGTTTCCCATTGCTGAATCTCTCCCGCAGGCGCCAGTCGTTCATGCTAAATAAAAAAGCATGATTAATAGAACCGGGTGCATGCTGACCTATATAACCATACAACTGACGGTTAATAGCTGCGAGATCCGCATTAGGAGCCAGTTCCACAAAAGTGCTCACCGAGTTGGAACCCCATCTTTTTATGTAATCATTGGCGTTGGCGAATATCTCAAAAGGAGCTACCCAGTCAAACCGGATACTCGAATTTTCCGGTATATCTTTTATCACACCAGATACCACATAAGGTTGTTTATTATCGACCAGCACGGTTTTACCAATTACATTTTTGGTGTCGCCAAAAAATTTCCGGGCGGTTTTTTCTGTAATAACGATTGAATATAACTGTGGAAATGCAGTAGCGGCATTGCCTGCAATAAATGGCAGCGTGAAAATATTAAACAGGCTGGAATCTGCGTATAGGCCTTGCGCATATAATGCCTTATCACCGATCGTAAACAATGCATTCGTTAATTCTTCTGTGCTGCGGCAGGTTTCACGAAGGCCCGGTATATCCGCTTTAATGGCGGGCGCCATCGGACCCGGAGTAGACGAAAAAGTGCGGATGCCATCGTACTCCCAGTTCTCCATCACCTGATAAATCCGGTCTTTCTTCAGATGCGTATTATCAAACGTCACTTCATCTTCTATCCATAAAAAAATAACAGCTGCACA
>NZ_DATCVJ010000230.1:0-6049 GCF_036566945.1 Chitinophaga sp.
AGCCATTTTGTACCTGACTGCTATCGTACTCAAAACCAAAACGATCAGGAAAAAATACGCGAGAAATATAGCGTAGACATAACAATTATTGATACCGCTCAATATCGTCATACCTCTTTCAACAAAGGCCCCTCGCAGCTATGCGAGGGGCCTTTGTTGAAAGAAACAGCCAACTTAAAAATCATCATGAATATTTTAGATACCATAAAAGATCTTTTCAAAAAACAAAGTACCGATGCAATAGAAGTCGTTCCGGTGTATTATTCGCAGGATTTGAAATTTTTAGAAAACCATTTAAAAGAAGTAAATGGTAAGATCCCATTGTTGGAAGAAGTATATGGGAAAGATTTCCTTTCTTTTTTCTATGCACCTGGAATAGAGAAAACGATTCGGACCACTTTTTTAGAAACATTGGGAGTACCGGTAGCGCAGCGGGGTTTCTTAGATAATGATCATTGGAACAAAAAGCATCCTTTTAATTTCCCGGGTGCATTTTACACAGGTGAATCTGATTCCTGTGGTACCGGAGATCGTGAGGCCCCTTTTAATGTGTTGTATGATGATTATTTTAGTGAGTATATATTTAAACAGCCCAGAAACTATGCTGAGCTGTTAGGCGTGATGGATGCCGCTGCGGTGGAAGTATTCGATGGCTATTCCTGTAATGGAAATGAATATTGGACGTATACAGCATGCAGGAACTGGTGGAGCAACAGATCCGATCTGATAGTCGGCCTATATGATGATGAGCTCCAGAAGGCAAACGCCGGTCGGGAAAAAATGTATATAGCCTACCTTCAATCTCCTGAAGCTGAAATGGATCTGAGGAAGTATTGCTATTTTTTAGAGCATCATTGTTACGCTGCTAATGATAAGGTTAAGCTGCCGGATTTATAAAACAGGTAGCAGAATGGCTAAAATCGTGTTGAAATATGTCAAAGATAGCCTAATACCATATGGCTTTACCCACTACCTTCGTAAGGTATCCCTCTTTCTGAGGACATTCCACTAAATGAAAAAAGGCCATCATGAAAGTTCCATGCTATTTATTGTTGTTATTGCTAGGTATGTCATCCTGTGATCAATCCATGCAGAAGGTGAGTGATCATTCGACGCAGAAAGTGAGTCGTTATGCATCGGTGACTGGTCTCCGCCCCGAGAAAATGGAGGAATACAAACGACTGCATGCGGCTGTTTGGCCGGACGTACTGAAAATGATCGGTAAATGTCATATCAGCAATTACTCCATCTACCTGAAAAAAATAAACGAACATTGGTATTTATTCAGCTATTTTGAATATACCGGTAGCGACTTCAATGCCGACATGCAGCAGATGAAAAATGACAGTACTACTCAACAATGGTGGAAGGTAACAGCACCTTGTCAGTTACCGTTACCGGATGCTGCCTCCAAAGGAGAAACCTGGTCGGGTATGGAAGAAGTATTTCATATGGAGTAATGATGATTGGCCCCCCGGTAACCTTACAGATACAGCACAGTAATCAAAATAACAGACAGGGTTGCGTTTTAACGCAGCCCTGTCTGTTTTGTACACCGAAATAATGACATCAATAATGCAACGCTAATACCTGTTGGGCTACTGTTTTACCTGTGACTTTACCTGCCTCGCTATCAAATTCATAGTGAATACCACCGTACACACGCGAAATAGATGCTTCATTGATCATGCTGGTAAAACTGTTGAAAGACCGTGGCGAAAACCCATCAGGTGTTTTCTGTTGATCCGTAAAGGAGTAGTTATCTCCAAAGTAGCCTGCCAGAATATTGCCCGCAGCACTGGTAAAAGTCGCATGCCCTGATGTGTAGGAAGGGAAAGGGGGTGTGCCTATCAGCGGTGTCCAGGTGCTATCTATATGTAAACGGATATAGGTAACCGGCCGAATCAGATGATACTGGTATTTGTATTTCCAGCAAAGGATGGCAGCATCGTTCAATCCTATGCCTACCTGTGCTAAAATGGTGGCAGCTTCTCCAAGGTCCAGCTGCTGATCAGTTACCAGTTGTGCCGTAATGGCAATCAGGTGACCGGGAGGGGTGAACGTTCCGCCGCCATCTGCCCAATATTGTGCAATGATTTTTTCTTCCGGAGTAGGTGTTTTCCCTTTCTGATACACCAGATAGGCAGCCTTATAAAAAGCAGATGCTGTGTCTGTAGCAAATGCAGGCGGCGGAATATCTGCCTTACCTGCTTTCAGCAGCGGACGGTTGTTGCCCCAGTAGGGTAACATGGCAGATTGAAAAAGTGGTGGTGTAGGCACCCAATACCCTGGACCAACAGGCGGAATATAGTCCGTAGGGAAATTGTTCAGATACCCGTCTTTTCCTCCATCTGTGGCAGACCATTGGTAAATAGCGCCGGCAATTAGTTTACCATAATTGATGGAACGGGTTATTACTTCAGGAGAACAATTATTCGAGTATGCCTGCAGGTTACTACTTTCCAGCTGGGCAATCAATGTAAGATTTTGCGTGCTGGCATTGGGAAACAGGCTTTTGATGATTTGCGCCATGGCACTGTTGGCTGCAATGGCCCAGTTGTATCTTTTTCCCCACTCCGGCGCAGGTAGACGCTGTAACCCATTTAGCTGTCCGCCGAGGGAAGGGCTGCCACTCATACTGCCCGGCACCGCCTCATGCAGGGTAACACCCGTATAGGCGATCGCCCTGGCTGCCACCGGCGGCGTAAATCCCGGGCTTTCTTTGATCAGTTTTAGTTCCAGCTGATACCAGGAAACAGGGACGGCTGCCTCTCCTCCGGTGATCAGCCCTTGGGAAAATAGCTCAGTGGATGCAAGGGACGTGTCCGGGATCGGTGCATCATTCTTTTTACATGCGAGCAGACTAACAATGAAAAACAATCCCACTGCACGGGATAACAAACAAACAGATTTCATTTTTTCTCTTGTTTAGGAGTTAAGGATCTATGGTTAAATTCAATCAATGGCTACAGTAAACAGATTAAACCGTTTATACCGCAGGATTTCCAGGCTTTTCTTCTAACAACTATTTTGAGTTTCACATTTACTCCAACAAGATAATTATTCATTACGCAGTCTATTCGCGTACTCAAGATGCAGGAAGCACAACTTCCCAGGTTCCTTTATTTTTAGCAATATCAATCAGTTGTTGTCCGGGCGGCATCATGCGTCCTTTTTCTATCATCCTTTCCGCCCTGTCCCGGTTAGGTTTACTCCACTTGCTTTTGGGGTTGCGGGGCGTCATGGTCAGGTAAAAGCTTTCCCCATCACGCTTTTTGGCTTTGCTGTCTATCCAGCCAAAACACAGTGCTTCTTCCATGGCATCATTGTAGGAAACAGTTTGCACCGTACTTTTCTTGTGGTACTGGATCAGCCAAACAGAGACCGCCGACTGACTGTTTTGTTGCAGCCATTTCCGCCATTCCCCCCTTGTTTTGGCATAAATAGCCAATTTCCCATCTTTTGTTTCGATGATTGTTTTACCCTTACGCTCCAGTGTAATGGGTGCATATGCCGGGGAGGAGACTACCTTTGCCATGTTGATTTGTTTTGTTTTAACAAAGATAAAATGGGGGTGTGACAGCCTTATGTCAGGGGTATATTTGATCGCCGGATATTTTTTACCACTTGATTATTTGCCCGCACTGCCATTTAAAATAAACGCCCGCTGGTATCCATCTTGTTGGCTACACAGTTTGAAATGTGCCATTATTTGTCTATTTATACAAACGATAAGGGAAATGTTCACCCGTTAGTACATGAAAATTTTTCTCTGACAAGAATGGTTACTATGCGAAATACCCTGCTTTTTATTAGCCTGATCCTTTTAGGTTGTTTACCTGTCGCCTTTGCCCAACACACCAACACGATTTTTCTTTCAAAAGAAGACAATACCAAAAATAAGTTCATCGTGGTGAGTCCACCAGACTCCGTTGAAACCACCGCATTCATGTATTTAATTCCCGGCAGTTTCGAACAACCGGAAGATGTACTCATCCAAACAACACTCCCCAGGCTGGCGGCAGAAAAAGGTATCCTGGTGTTTATTCCTGTTTTTGAAACCGGTGTGACGGCCTTCGCCATCGACGATTCCACGCAACACTCCTTCCGGAAAATGCTGGACTATTGTGTGAAGCAATATAAACTGGAAGGAAAGGATTTTTACCTGGGCGGTTATTCGATGGGTGGCACCTGTGCGATTAAATATGCAGAACTGGCCGTTAAAAATAATTACCCGATAAAACCAGCCGCCGTTTTTGCGGTAGACCCACCCCTGGACTTTTCCCGGTTCTACAATGCCGCACAGCGTAACCTGCGATTAACAAAAGGCTTTTCTGCCAATCCGGAATTAGTGTATATGACGGACAGGATAGCAAAGAAAATGAAAGGTACGCCCGCTACTGCGCAGAAAAATTATTTTGAAGCCTCGCCTTATTCGTTTGACGATACCACGCAGGCCGCCGTTAAATTACTCATTAAAATACCAGTTACTATTTATACAGAACCGGATATCGATTGGTGGATGCAGGCAAGAGGATTTGATTACTCAAATATAAATAGCCCCGATGGCGCAGCGATGGTCAACGAACTGCATCTATTGGGAAACAGATCTGCCAGATTTATTCCGACTGCTGACAAAGGATACAGATATCCTAATCACAACCGGCATCCGCATTCCTGGAGTATCCTGGACCCCACGGATCTTTTTACCTGGTTTAATACGTTAAAATAACTGCACGCATATTCCGGGTTTTACCACCCTACTTTTTAGTAAGTTATTGATTAAAGAAACGATCCGGCATACCTTCATCTCTATAAAATATTTATCATCATATGAAAATACTATTAGCGATGACCATGCTCTTTCTTTCGTCAACAGCTACTCCTGCTTTTGCACAAACCAATTCATCAATATCCTCCACAGAAATTATCCGGTATAATGTGCCGGCAACCGAACATGCCAGTTTTGAAAAAGCATATCAGGATGCCGGTCAATACCTGCAGGCATCTCCCAGCTGCCTTGGATACCAGGTGATTCACGGCAATGAAGAACCCAATCACTATATCGTGATTATTCACTGGACTTCCCAACAAGACCACCTGCAGTTATTCAGAAAAGAAAAGAATTTCCCGGCTTTCTTTAACCTGGTAAAGCCTTTTTATAATTATATAGAAGAAATGAAACACTATGATCCTACGCCTAACCAGTGGGTGAGGAAATAGCGACTATCGTTTCACCGCTATTTTGCTCAACAACTGTGGGGCACTCATGCTACTGTAATCATATTGATACAATCCGTCTTTAGCGCTGACCAGCAGCCGGTGCTGGTTTTCAAAAGGGATCACATCAAAAGTGTCCAGTCCCTCTACCAATTTGGTAGTGGCAATATGGTTTACATCTGTAGCGTTGAGGAAGCGAAGCCCAAATGTACCTTCGCAAACGAAAAGGTTGCCATGATCGATCCCCAGACCAAAAGGATTCTTCATTTCCACCGTGCTTAGTTTCACTGGGTGATCTATGTCGCTGATATCAAACACCTGTAGTTGATTGCCAATACTTCCACAGGTGGCGCCACTTCTGATGGTGACGTATGCTTTATTTCCTTCCACGACCACCGGATCACAGGCCCTGAAATGCGTTACCTGGGAGCGTTGTTTAGGGACGGCCGGATTAGCAATATCATAAATATACATGGCGTTACTACTGCCAATGAACAGGTAATCGCCATAAGGGAAAATAGTTTCAATGCCAGTATTGATGGGCTGTTCATTTTTAAACACAGGGTTGGCGGCATTGGCTATGTCAAATGCTTTTAGTTGCCACAAATTAACGGTATACAGGTAGTCTTTAATGATCGTAAAACGAGCCATTGAGCCGCCTTTTCCTGCGCCGGACTTGCTGTTGTAAGCCGAGGCAACTGAAGGACTGGAAAACATGATATAATCAGTATAGGCAGGCACCTTACAATCATAAATATAGGAAGTATCTCTGCTCGTATAGCCCACTACGATACTGTCGGCCTGACTCCATCCCACCATCATCCCGTTT
>NZ_DATCVJ010000231.1:0-7901 GCF_036566945.1 Chitinophaga sp.
CAAATGGTGGAAACTGGGGCATACTCGTGGGGGCAAGCTATCAGTATGCTACCAACAAAAATGATCTCTTCCAGATTGACAATCTCAAGAGCTTCAATTTCAATATTGGAATATTCCTGAACAATTAAAAATATTCAATGATACTTAAGAATTGATGATTGCTAATTTGTTTATGCTTAGGAACGGCTGTGTCTTGTCTAAGACGCAGCCTTTTTCTTTTATAGCAGCGATAATTGCGCGTAGGGGAGCGCCTTCGGCGCTTGTATTTGTTCAGGATTGTGATGATTTTTGGATTAGAATGATTTTTAGGATCGTGATGTTTTTTTGGATTAGAATGATGTTTGGTGATGTTTGGGATAGTGACGTTTTAGGATAGTGATGTTTTTTAAATATTATCGGGGAGATAAAAGCAGATAATCGCTTCTATCTCCCCGAATCTTTTAAAATCCTACTAAATCAAATCGGGCAATCATGGTTAATCAACCTAATCCTGTCCCCCTGGAAAATCGCCGAAGGCGATCCCCCATATACATAAAAATAACGGCAGGGAGGGAGCTCCTTGCCGTTTTCCTATTCTATCAACCATTAAACTGTAAGTAATTTTTTCTCCGGAATTAATGTACGCTGCGATAGCCAAACGCTAAGAGCTAAAAGCAAAAAGCCAACAACTAACAGCTAAAAAAAACATGCAGGGTGAGAACACCCCGCAATCTTCATCGCCTGTAGATTCCACGCTAGTGTACTATTGAGAAACCGTACAGGAATGAATCACGATGGCGGGTTGTAAAGTTAATATCGTGATGATATAGTCATTTTATTTCCGTTGAAAAGTATCATTGTTAAGTGTATTCCCATTTAAATAAGACAGAGTGTCGGCCCGGAGCCTGCACGATTAAATACAACCCCACTACCATCCGTGATCTTCCGGACCGGCTCTGCCTGCATTTTTACAATAATCTCAGGCGATGGGCAACCGCTGTAAGGTTGCAAAACCGGCCATCCGTTGCTATGTAATGCTTAGGTCACTACGTGATGGCTGTACTTTTAACTGTGTGAAGACTTCCGGCTTTTTTCCAGTTCATCTATAAACGGTATTTCATCCAGGATGTAAGACCGGATAGCGTTCTGGAAATAAGCCTCCAGCTGAAAGAATTTTGCTGCATTCTTTCCGCCAATAACTTTAGTGAATTTTTTAAAATAGCGTTTGTGAAATTTGTCATAGGCCATATCGTTGCTGATGGTACGATTGGCAAGAGACTCAGCTGTTTTATCATCCAGCTGATTATATGCCTTTGCATAATCGTTTAAAATCACCAGCCGCTCCCGGGAGAGCTCCCTCCTATTGGATTCGTAGTCGCCGTATAATTGCCAGAATGCGTTCGACTGGCCACTATCCAGCTGCATAAACTGTTCTACTACCGCCTTCTTTTCTTTACCAAACACCGATTGAATAACCGCAAGGTCTTCATTGGCAGCTTGTCCGAAAGCATGGCCGTACCAGCAGAACATTAGAATAAGTACCGTTTTCTTCATAAGTGCATTTTTTATATTTGGCCGCCGAGGAAGCAGGTCATTTGCCACAGTGAAGATGATTCGCTAAAAGGGGTATGCTCAGGAAGGATAATTGTAAACCTGTTATCCTATAACATCACGATGTCAAAAAAAGTTACATAATTATTCTTATTTTTTTTTCTGAGAAAATTCATGGCATTTTAAAAATATCTGTTTAATTTACAATCAGAATAACCCTCCTGGCATATACAATTCGCTCTCATCTGTTTTCATTGCATCATTAAATTCTGAAAAATGAATACAGAGCGCATGCGTTCCCTTCGCTACATTACCGTATTGATAATTGGCTATGTATGTTTCAGCCCCTCCGCTTTCGCCCAGCTAAAAGGTGATCACATCCTGGGGGATGCCGGATTGCAATCCGGCACACAGGCGCCTCCCGGATTTGCGCTGGTAGTACCGGTTTACCTCTACAACGCCTCCAAATTAAAGAACAGCAAAGGCGATGTCGTTACCGACAACCTGGGATTAAACATGTTTGTAACCGGCATTGGTGGCAGCTGGGTCACCAATTTAAAAATACTGGGTGCCAATTACGGTGGATCTGTACTGTTCCCCTTTGCCAGTAACCGGCTGGAGTCTACCGTTACCACCACCAAATCACCCTTTGCATTCACTGATATCTATCTTCAGCCCGTACAATTAGGATGGCATACCAAACAGGCCGACTTCCTGTTTGGCTACGCCCTTTACTTCCCCAGCGGAAAATATGAACAGGGAGGTAGTGATAATAGTGGGCTGGGACAGCTGGTAAATGAATTTTCCGCCGGTACCACCGTATTCTTTAATAAAACTAAAACAATTCATTTCGCTTCCCTGTTATCTTACGCACTGAACGGTGAGAAGAAAAATACCGATGTCAAAACCGGCGACAATCTGAGTATTGAAGGCGGTCTTGGTAAAACCTGGTATATGAAAGCGGCGGCAGGCCCCGTCCCCAAAATCGTTAATGTAGGTGTAGTTTATTATATGCAATTTAAAACCACTACAGATAAGATTCCCCTCAGCAGTGGATACCTGCTGGATCCGTCTAAAGACAAAATTTTCGGCGTTGGCGCGGAAGGTAGTTACTATGCCCCCAGCATCCGGACATTATTTGACCTCAGATGGCTGGCAGAAATGGGCGCCGAAAACAGAATACAAGGCAACACCTTTATGCTGACCGTGGCGTATTCGCTGAAATCATTCGCAAAAAAATAGCACCATCCTCATTTCTCACATAAAACATGCATCATGAAAGCACTTAACTTATCATTCGTTCTGCTGGCCTTTTTATTCTGCTCCCTAAGCACACAGGCGCAGGATCAGGAAGTAGTAGTAGACGCCCAGAAAATTAACAGTAAATCCATGCCCAAATCCGTGCAGGATTCCCTGAAAAAAAACTTCCCCCACATGACGTTAAAACAGGTATTGAAAATGCCCCTGAAAACGTACAAAGCAAACTGGAATGTATCGGAAGATAATGTAGCCGCCCTCAGCAGCGACGATTACAGTATGTATGTTTTAAACATCACCGGCAAAAATGGCGGCAACATGGAAGCTACCTACGACCAGAACGGACAACTGGTAGAAGCCAAGGAAGTACTCGTTAACTCCCGCTTACCCCGCAGTGTGTCCACTTACATTGTTCAAACCTACAAAGGCTACCTGATCGACTCCGACAAAATTAAAAAAACCATCCGCCCTGATAAAACAGAGCAACGGTTCGAAGTAGCCATTCACAAAGGCAGCGATAAGAAGAGACTCTTCTTTGATAACGACGGTAAGTTTATCAAAGAAAAAGAATAAGGTGTGTTTTATATGAAAAGCCCTGGCTGCGTGATGTAGTCAGGGCTTTTCTATGCGGTGAACTTTTGTTACTTTAGTGAACATCACTGACTACTTCTTTTCTATAGATGAATCAAATCAGCCATGAGCGTAGAAAAAGATACACCCAAAAAAACTACCGGCAAAACAGTTCCCTTTCTCTCCAAAAACGAAAACCAGGCGGAGAAAAAGGTAGATGGTAAGCTATTGAAGTTTACCAACCTGGATAAACTATACTGGCCCAAAGAAGGGATCACCAAACGGGATCTGATCAACTATTACGCCGCCATCGCCGATTATATACTTCCCTACCTGAAAGACAGACCGCAGTCGCTGAACCGCTTCCCGGAAGGGATTACCGGGTTTAACTTCTACCAGAAAAATGTGGAAGACAAAGTAGCCGCCTGGATCAAACGATTCCCGTATACCAGTGAGTCCGATGGCGTAACCAAAGAATTTATGGTGTGTACAGATAAAGCCAGTCTGTTGTACATGGCTAATTTAGGCTGTATAGAACTAAATCCCTGGCACAGCAGGATCAGTAAGCCCGACTACCCGGACTACTGCCTCATAGACCTCGATCCCGACACCAACACCTTTGAGCAGGTGATGGACACGGCGCTCGCAGTAAAAAGTGTGCTGGATGATATTGGCGCACCTTCTTATGTAAAGACCTCTGGCGCTACCGGCATGCATATACTTATTCCGCTCGGCGCAAAATATACTTTCGAACAATCCCGCATGCTGGCGGAATTGATCGTAGGTGTGGTGAACCGACGCTTGCCCGATACCACCAGTGTGCTGAGAACACCCGCGAAGAGAAAAGGAAAAATCTATCTGGACTTCCTGCAAAACCGGCAAATCCAAACCATGGCATCAGCCTATTCGCTGCGACCCAGACCTGGAGCCACGGCCTCGGCCCCGCTGCGTTGGGAGGAAGTGAAAAAAGGACTGAAAGTAACTGACTTCAATATCAACAATCTCCCGAAACGGCTGGCCCGCGAAGGGGATCTGCTCAAAGGATTGCTGGGCAAAGGGATTAACATGATGACGGTTCTTAACAAATTGAAAAAATTCCTGTAACACGTTTTTTCATCAGGCTTTCCTGGCCTTTTTCCGCGTCAACAAATCTTCCTCATGTTTACTAAGCGCATCGCCAATCGCTTCTTCCACAGAATGGGATTCCGTCATGCTCACTCTCTTCTTCGTTTCCTCCACCATTACCCGATAATATTTATGTAAAACATCCAGCTCTTCTTCCGATAAATTTTCCACGTCGATCAGCCGGTTGCTGGCGGATTTATTGGCAGCAATCAGCTCATTCAGTTTCAGTTGTACCGACTTGGAATCTTTGTTCTGTGATTTTTGAATAATGAACACCATCAGGAAAGTAATGATGGTAGTGCCGGTATTGATGACCAGCTGCCAGGTATCTGAATAGTGGAATACCGGGCCACTCACCGCCCATACAATGATCACCGTGAGGGCCACGAAAAAGGCCCAGGGGCTACCGGTGGCGGCAATTACTTTGGTAGACATTTTTTCAAAGAAGTTTTTTTGAGAGGGGCCGTTGGTCAGTTCTTTCATGGCTACATTGTTTTTAAGTAGCAGCGCAAGTATTGCACCAGTGTGAAAGCGGGCATTTAAAGGCTATGAAGGGGACGATTTGGCCCGGAGATTCCACAAAACGGCCACATTTCCCCCTCCCCACACATTATATTAATTTTATTAAACACTTCCCTCCTCTCAATTGTAATACAACCGTAAGAAAAACATATCCATATGTCTGATTCCAATAACCCGGAAAAATTTGTCCCCCGAGGAGCTGTTGCCTTCTTCGCTTTACTGGTGGTCATCGGATTAATTATTTGGTTTGGTATCTACTTTCTCATGCTTTCCAGGATTTAAATCGTTCGTTATGATCGACAAATTTGAAAGGAATGTAATTATCACGGCACTCTGTATATCCGCCCTGTTTATCTTTTCGCTGTTTTATGCCATGGGCGCAAAGAAGGCGGATGTAACGGAATGTTTGCCGTATGATAAATCTTATGAAACGGCACGGGTAAACCAGGTAGACAAAAACACCTACCAGATTTTCTATGTAGCGCGTATGTGGAACTTCGAGCCATCTATCACCTATATCCCGGTGGGCAGTGAAGTGGACCTGTTTCTGACCTCACTGGATGTGGTACATGGATTTAATATTTACAATAAGAATGTGAACCTGATGGGCGTACCGGGTGGCGTATCTAAAACCACCATCCGCTTTGACGAGCCGGGGGTGTACAAAGTAGTATGTCATGAGTTTTGTGGTACCGGTCACCAGAACATGCAGGCGGAAATTATTGTCAACTATCCCAATAAAAAATAAGCAAACGATGAATGTAAGCAGGTTCCTAAAGAACATCATACTGGCAGAATTATTTGTGCCGGTGCTGTTGCTCACAATCGGCATTTACCACGGGCTAATGCAGGTTATTTACCGGGCCGGGGTTATTCACCAGGCTGCGGTAGCCAAACTGGATTACTATCAGGGCCTCACCCTGCATGGCGTGATCAATGCTGTAGTACTCACTACCTTTTTTGCCGTCGCCTTCGGGCATGCCACCATTGCATTTTACCTGAAGCAGGAACCACACCGGAAAGCCAGCATGCTGTCGATGGTGCTGATGGTAGTGGGAACGCTGATGGCGGCAGCAGCCATGCTGGCGGGCAAAGCATCCGTACTGTATACTTTTTATCCGCCACTGAAAGCGCATCCCGCTTTTTATATTGGTACCGCGATGTTGATTGTAGGCTCCTGGGTAGCGTATTGGGACTGGTGTATTATTTATGTGCGGTGGAAACGGGAGCACCGCGATATCAATACGCCGCTGGCAGTGATTGGCACGCTGGTTAATTTCACCATCTGGTTTGTGTGCACCCTGGCGGTGGCTTATGAGGTGCTGGTATTACTGGTGCCATGGAGCATGGGATGGACGGCCGGCGTAAACGTAGTGCTGGCGCGTACTTTATTCTGGTTCTTTGGTCATGCACTGGTGTATTTCTGGTTGCTGCCTTCTTATATTATGTTTTATACCATGCTGCCTAAACTGGCGGGGGGCAAACTATACTCAGCTACAGCGGGGCGCATTGCCTTTTTCCTGTTCCTCCTTTTGTCGATCCCCATTGGCGTACATCATCAGTTTGGAGATCCTTCTATTGGCAGGGGTATTAAGCTCACGCAGTCTATACTCACTTTTGGTGTAGCGGTACCCAGTTTTATTACAGCGTTTACCATTGCGGCATCACTGGAGTACGCCGCCCGCCTGCGGGGTGGCAAAGGCTTATACCGCTGGATCTGGAAACTGCCTTTTTTCAGAAAGGATGTGTTTTTATTTGGCTACCTGATCAACGGGCTTATTCTCTTCATTTTTGGTGGGTTAACGGGCCTGGTCAATGCTTCCTATTCGCTGAACAATGTCGTACACAACACTTCTTTTATTCCCGGGCATTTTCATTTAACGGTGGCAGGGCCGGTGTTTTTAGCGATCATCGGCATGTCCATTTTCCTGGTATCGCAACTCACCGGTAAGAAAATATTCCTGCCGGCCATCAATACCATTATCCCCTATTTATGGACCGTAGGGGTATTGATTTTTTCGGCCGGACTAATGTGGGGAGGTCTGATGGGCGAACCCCGCAGAACCAATATGGGCCTCACTTACCTGAATCCTGCCAGTGAGCAGTTTCATTCCTATTGGGTGATTTCCAGTATGCTGGGACTGGCAGGTGGCGGCATTATGTTTATTGCAGGCTTTCTATACTTTATCGTTTTCTTTGGTACTTTTTTTCGGAAGAAGACATCGCCGTCTACCCTCGATTTGCCGGTCAGCGAAAGTTATCACGAAGACAAAAGGGTTCCTTTATTCGATACTTTCCGTCCCTGGCTGGTACTGATGGTGCTGATTATCCTGATGGCCTATATCCCTGCTATTTCTGATGCGCTGAATAATACTGGCAGAAAAGCGCCGCCCTATCAGCCTTCTGATCCTACACCCGTTATTATGAAGAAATGAACAGACCTGGCTTTCACATATTAAACTCCTGGAAAGCGGCGCTGGCCGCCCTGATTGTACTGCCATTACTGGCGTATGGGATGGTGCATTGGGCAGAAGAAAAATACAGCCATTTGCCTTTGTATGGGAAAAACAATACGGTGATAACAGATATAAAAGATGCCGCCGTATTGCCCCCATTTTCTTTTACAGACCAGGACAGCGTGGTAGTGACCAATACGCTGCTCAAAGGCAATATTACCGTGGCAAACTTTTTCTTTACCTCCTGCCCGGTGATATGTCCGAAGATGATGCGGCAATTACAGCGCATTCCGGCGGCAGATAAAGCAGTGGTACTGCTTTCGCTTACCGTAGACCCGGAAAGGGATTCACCGGCTACTTTACACCGGTATGCCGCAAAGCTGCCCATGACTACAGACAAATGGAAGCTGCTGACCGGTGATAAAAAATCGCTGTATTACT
>NZ_DATCVJ010000232.1:0-10427 GCF_036566945.1 Chitinophaga sp.
GTAAATGTATTGTTAACTCCATCAGCCTAAAAGAAGGAGAAGCCAAATTCATTGAGCAGGCACATATCTGCAAAAGCTATGGCGCTGCCGTAGTGGTCATGGCTTTTGATGAACATGGCCAGGCCGATACGGAAGAAAAAAGGGTTTCCTTCAGCCACCGTGCTTATAAGATATTGACAGAAGTCGTAGGATTTGCCCCACAGGACATCATCTTCGACCCTAATATATTTGCTATTGCCACGGGTATTGAAGAACATAACAACTACGCCGTAGAGTTTATCAATGCTACCCGCCGTATTAAAGAACTGATGCCACTGGCTAAAATAAGCGGTGGGGTGAGCAACGTATCGTTCTCCTTCCGGGGTAATGAAACCGTGCGGGAAGCCATGCACTCCGTATTCCTGTATCATGCTATCAAAGCGGGCATGGACATGGGGATTGTGAATGCCGGGATGTTGCAGATATATGATGATATAGAACCAACCCTCCGCGAATTATGTGAGGATGCCATACTAAACAGACGGGATGATGCCACCGAAAGACTGATACAGTTTGCAGAAACCGTTAAGGCCAAAGGAAAGGTAATAGAGAAAGATGAGACCTGGCGGTTAGGTTCTGTGGAAGAAAGGCTAAGTCATGCCCTCGTAAATGGTATTACTGATTATATAGATGGAGATACAGAAGAAGCCCGCCTTAAATATCCACGTCCGCTGGACGTAATTGAAGGCCCGCTGATGGCTGGCATGAACATCGTAGGTGATTTATTCGGCAGTGGTAAAATGTTTTTACCACAGGTAGTAAAGAGCGCCCGCGTGATGAAAAAATCCGTGGCCATTCTAACACCTTACATTGAGGAAGAGAAGCTACGCATGCAGGCAGAATTTGGCGGAGAGATAAAAGCTGCCGGTAAAATACTGCTGGCCACTGTAAAAGGAGATGTACACGATATCGGTAAAAACATCGTAGGTGTAGTACTGGCTTGTAATGGCTATGAAATTATTGACCTCGGCGTAATGGTTCCAACAGAAAAAATTCTGCAGGCCGCCCGCCAGGAAAAAGTAGATATCATTGGTCTTAGTGGTCTGATTACCCCCAGTCTGGATGAAATGGTACACGTAGCCCGTGAACTGAAAAGACAAGACTTTAACATTCCGCTGATCATTGGTGGTGCTACTACCAGCCGTACCCATACCGCTGTTAAAATAGCGCAGGAATATGGTCATGGTGTAGTACACGTACTGGATGCGTCCCGTAGTGTAACAGTGACCGGTAGTCTTTTGAACAAAGCGCTGAAACCAGACTTCCTGGCGGGTATACAGGCAGAATATCACAAACTGAATGAAGCGTTCAAGAATAAAAAACAAACCAAACAATTCCTTCCGATAGCCGTAGCGCAACAAAACAAAACCCTCATCAACTGGGATACCTTTACACCTGTAAAGCCTAAGAAGACCGGGGTAATGAAGTTTGAAAACTACGATCTGGCAGAAATTGCCGCATATATTGACTGGCAGCCGTTCTTCATTGCATGGGAACTGCATGGCAAATTCCCGCAGATCCTCAGTGATGAGGTGGTAGGTGTGGAAGCCACGCGTTTGTTCCAGGATGCAAAAGAATTGCTGGATAAAGTGATTAAAGAAAAATGGTTAGGCGCCAACGCAGTAATAGGCTTGTACCCTGCCAACCGCGTAGCCGCAGACTCAGTGAAAGTAACGCCTGAGCAGGAAGACATTGCGCCGGTGCAGCTGGAGTTCCTGCGTCAGCAGGTGAAGAAGGCTCCCGGACAGGCGAACTTCTCTCTGGCTGATTTCATTGCTCCTGAAGAAACCGGCAAAACCGACTACATTGGCGGGTTTGCGGTGACTACCGGTATAGGTATTGAAAAGTGGCTCGACAAATTCAAAGAGGAGCATGACGACTATAACAGCATTATGCTCAAAGCGCTGGCCGACAGGCTGGCAGAAGCTTTCGCGGAACTCATGCACGAACGCGTACGTAAAGAGTTCTGGGGATATGCCACAGAGGAGCATCTCAGCAATGAGCAACTGATTAAGGAAGAATATGCGGGTATACGTCCGGCACCGGGCTATCCTGCCTGTCCTGACCATACCGAGAAGTACAAGCTGTTTGACCTGTTGAATGCCACCGAAAACACCGGTATCACACTAACGGAATCGCTGGCGATGTACCCTGCCTCCAGTGTGAGTGGCTGGTACTTTGCGAATCCGGAAGGCAAATATTTTGGATTAGGTAAAATAGAAAAAGACCAAGTGATAGACTATGCTGCCCGCAAAGGCTGGACAGTAGAGTTAGCCGAACAATGGCTGCGCCCTAACCTGGAATACGATATATAGCTGAAATAGCTTTTAGCCATTAGCGTTTAGCTGTTAGATTAGAGCGGATGATTAAGCGTAGCGCAGCCATAGCTGTTGGCTCGCAGCGGATGGTTAAAAGCAAATAATACTATTAGATGAAGTAGTTGTTGGCTTATAGTAAAATGAAAGCAGATCCACTGCATTTTGCTATAAGCTAACCGCTAAAAGCCCAAAACTAATGCGAATCATATCTTATAATGTAAACGGCCTGAGGTCAGCCATGACTAAGGGATTCACCGAATGGTTACAATCAGATCCTGCTGATATTATCTGCCTGCAGGAAATCAAAGCTCACCAGGAAAATATTGACTTTGCCCAATTTGAGAAACTGGGTTACGAGCATTACTGGTATCCTGCACAAAAAAAGGGATATAGTGGAGTAGCGGTGCTGACGCGCATTAAGCCGGATTTTGTACAGTATGGTAATGGTCATGAACAGAGTGATACAGAAGGCCGCTTTATAAGGCTGGATTTCGGCGATATTACCCTGATCAATACCTACTTCCCTTCGGGCACCACCGGAGATATCAGGCAGACCTATAAATACCAGTGGTTGGAAGAGTTTTTTCAATACCTGGATGTGTTAAAGAAAACCCGTCCAAAGCTGGTTGTATGCGGCGATTACAATATTTGTCATAAGCCAATAGACATTCATGATCCGGTGAGCAATAAAAATTCTACCGGCTTTTTGCCTGAAGAACGGGCCTGGATGGATCGTTTCTTCGAAAGTGGCTTTGTAGATAGCTTCCGTCATTTTAATGCAGATCCGCATCAATACAGCTGGTGGAGCTTCCGGGCCAATGCCAGGAACAATAACAAGGGCTGGCGTATAGATTATATCAATGTGACTTCGCCCCTGAAAGAACAACTTAAACATGCCACTATTTACCAGCAGGTAAAGCATTCGGACCATTGTCCGGTGTTTGTGGAGCTGGCCGTATAAGCATTTTAGAACCCGTTCGATTTCATATGATCATATATAATGTAACCACGAAAGTGGCCACAGACAGGGAGTTTCAGTGGCTGCAATGGATGAAGGAGTCGCACATTCCGGCCGTTATGGCCACGGGATTGTTCAGCGACTACCGTATGAGCCGGTTACTGGAGCAGGACGATACAGAAGGGCCTACTTATGTGACACAGTATTTTGCGGATAGCCTGGAACAGTATAATATCTTCTCAGAAAGGCACCAACAAGGCCTCCGGCAAAGTGCTTACGCTATTTTCGGAGATCGTTTTATTGCCTTTACAACCGTTATGGAGGTGCTATAAGTAAGGCGTCTTGACTAAACTTATCCACAGGAAATCCACTATTTTCAAGGCATCCGGACTTTGGTACAATACTTGGTTTAAAGCCGCGTTAATAGTAAAAAAGCAGGCAAACATGCCACGGTGCAGGGTTTTACCCGATCCTGCTAAAGCTCACTACTTTAGCATGGATGGAGTCAATCAGCTGTAACCGTTACCAGTAGCGTTTTTCAGCCGATAAAATTTTCTATAAAAAATTTGTAAAAAATTTGGTAATCTGATAAAACGCGCTATATTTGCTCACATCAAACATTTTTTCACTAGTTAAATCTTACTAACTATGAACAAAGCCGAATTAATCGACAAGCTTGCTAAAGATGCAGCTATTACCAAAACCCAAGCTAACGAAGCTCTGGATTCTTTCACCAAAGCAGTTGCTGATACCCTGAAAAAAGGTGGCAAAGTAACTTTGGTTGGTTTCGGTACTTTCTCCGTTTCTAAACGTGCTGCACGTAACGGTAGAAACCCACAAACCGGTCAGATCATCAAGATCAAGGCTAAGAAAGTTGCTAAGTTCAAGGCTGGTAAAGCTTTATCCGACAAGCTCTAATCAGTTACCACAACTTATTCAAGCAAGGAACAATCATGTTTCTTGCTTTTTTTTTATATCAACCGGCCAGCACTACACTATTTCATCGAATTACAGTAATTTGCAGCCTGATAACATCATATTAAATAACAACAAACTTCAAATTATTCGTTATGGGTAGAGGAGATATCAAAACCAAGAAAGGTAAGATCTTCAGTGGTTCTTTCGGTAAAGTTAGATCTGCTAAAACAAGAAAAAATACTGCAGCCAAGACTGCCGCTACAGCAGCCCCAAAGGCGTAAGCATAAAGCGAAAAGCTAAAAGCAAAAAGCTATTGAAGCGAATGACCTAAGCGACGAGTAATATCTGTCAGGTCATTCGCTTCAATAGCTTTTTGCTTTTAGCTTTATGCTTCCTCAAGGCGCCAAACGCGCTATTTCCCAGCTACCATCTGCTGTTAAAGAATATAAAATCCGATCGTGCAGGCGACTACTTCTCCCCTGCCAGAATTCTATCGCCTGAGGCTTCACCACATAACCTCCCCAGTAATCAGGTCTTTGAGGGGCTTCCTGCTGATATTTTGCGGCTACCTGATCTACCTGTTCCTCCAGGAAAGATCTGCCCGGAATGACCTTGCTTTGGGGCGAGACAATGGCGCTTATTCTGCTGCTTAAGGGACGGCTGTCATAATATTCATTACTGATAGCTACCGGTGCTTTACTCACTGTACCTTCTATACGCACCTGTCTTTGCAGCTCCCGCCAGAAGAACAACAGTGTAACATGTGGATTCTGCGCCAGCTCCTGTCCTTTGCGGCTTTCATAGTTAGTGAAAAACAGAAAGCCATCTTCATTAAAACTTTTCAGCAATACGATCCTTGCGGAAGGATGTCCGTCAGGCGTACTGGTGGCCAGTGTCATGGCATTGGCTTCATCTATTTCGCTATGGATGGCATCGTCCCACCACTTCCCGAACTGTGCTAATGGATAAGGATCTATATCACTTTCATCCAGGGAGGCCAGTATATAATCTTTCCGTAAATCAGCTATTTTCTGGTTCAACATGGTCTGTTAATTTTATTGGTTCAAACGGGTCCTCAAAGGTATGGAAGGATAATAGTAATTTTGATGGATCTGATATAAATCATACTATGAAAAGAGTTTCATTATTGGTATTGCTAACTGTTGCGCTACTCTCCTGCCATACGCGCAATGAAAAAGACAGCAGCGTTACCGGCACTACAGCAGATGTTATTGTCCCGTTGGTGTCTACTCCCCTGTTCTATACACAGCTCAAAGGCAAACTAGGTGACAAAGAAATTACCATGCAACTGCTGAAAAGCGCGCCCAATCTGTTTCGTGGTTACTATAGCGATGACAGCACCGGCCGGCCCATTGCATTATGGGGTACCCTGGATTCCAACCTGGTCAATATTTATGAAGAAACCAATAACAGTGCGGAAGACCGGCTGTTCAGCGGCTACCTCTCTGACGACGGAAAGTTCAAGGGAGTATGGCATGGTGATGGCACTTCCTATCATTTTGAGTTTCATACGGATCTGAAAAAAGCCGTGCCATTACAGGTGTTCTACCAGATTGATTCTGCCAAACTAATCCCTTCTTTTCCGAAATCACCCATAGGCACTGTTTCCGGCAGTGTGATATGGCCCGATTCGCTGGTAGATGCTACCACTGCGAACTTCATCATTCAGCAGGTAACAGGCGCGGGGCATTATAAAAATCCGCAGCAGTATCTTAAAAGAGGGATTGACTCGTTTATCCTGAGCTACCGGGTATCTGCCAAAGATGCGGATAGCAGTGAGTTCAGGGATGCATCCACAGCGATGTCATGGAACTGGACCACAGATAATGATATGAAGGTGGTGTACAATACCTGGCCTCTGCTGGTGATAGAGAAATATGCATATGATTTCACGGGCGGTGCACACGGTAATTGGGGGGCTACCTATAAAACACTGGATTTGTCTAAGCGGAAGGTGCTTACACCGGATGATGTTTTCAAGCCGGGTTACAAAGAACCGCTGAGTGTTTTACTGGACAAGGCTTTCAAAGAAAGATTTCATATGAGTGAAGAAGAGGCGTTGGATCAGAATCTGCTGGTGAAAAGCATTCCGCCTAATAATAATATGATTGTAACAGACAAAGGGATTGCTTTCAGCTATGTACCTTATGAGATTGGACCATACGCCCTGGGGCAGGTGACGCTGTTTGTACCGATTACTGCGTTGAAAGGGTTGCTTAAATAATTGGGATTAATAGCTATTAAAAGAAAATGCAGCGAAAAACATATGATATGTTCTTCGCTGCATTTTTGCTAAAAGCTAACTGCTAATAACTTATTTATCCTTTCACTAAAGTACCAACATTTTTACCCATGATTACGTTCAGGAGGTTACCCTGGCGGTTCATATCAAACACGATGATAGGCAGCTTATTTTCCTGGCAAAGGGTAAATGCTGTCATATCCATCACGTTGAGGGATTTCTGGTATACTTCTGAGAAAGTAATGGTTTCGTAGCGGGTGGCTGTTTTATCTTTTTCAGGATCTGCAGTATAGATACCATCTACACGGGTTCCTTTAAGGATTACATCGGCCTGAATTTCAATAGCTCGCAGGGAAGCGGCTGTATCGGTAGTAAAGTACGGGTTACCAGTACCTCCACCAAATATTACCACACGGCCTTTTTCCACGTGGCGGATAGCGCGGCGGCGGATATAAGGTTCTGCGATTTGTTCCATTTTGATGGCAGACTGGAGGCGGGTATAAAGCCCAACTCTTTCCAATCCGCTTTGAAGGGCCATGCCATTGATCACTGTTGCGAGCATTCCCATGTAGTCGCCTTGTGCTCTTTCAATGCCTGTTTCGGCTTCATTCATACCGCGGTAGATATTACCTCCGCCAATTACGATGGCTACCTGTACCCCGAGGTCGGTAACCGCCTTAATATCGTAGGCATACTGTGTTATCACCTTCGGATCAATACCATAATTTGCATCCCCCATGAGGGCCTCTCCGCTCAATTTGAGCAAAATACGCTTATACTTTGGCAACATGACGCTATAAAATATTGTAAGATTGTGATTTCCTAATCTGGTTACGGTATTCTAATATACAACTTAAATGCAGAAAGGAGGAAATGAAGGAAAAAATGCCTTTCATATTGCCGGTTTCCTGTGGGTTAAAGTGTATGATTAGTTATGCACAAAAAAAAGGAGAGAAACGAATTCTCTCCTTTTTTTCAATATGTTATTCTTAACCTAAAGCGATTCGCTTAAAGCCAACCACTTTCAGATCAGCATCTACTGATTTCAGGTAATCCGCTACAGACTTGTTGTTGTCTTTCACGAAAGCCTGTGGCAGCAGGGTGCTTTCTTTGAAGAATTTATTTACTTTACCGGCAGCGATTTTCTCCGCCATTTCAGCAGGTTTGCCTTCCGCTTTCACCTGTTCAACAGCGATTTCTTTTTCGCGGGCGATCAGTTCAGCAGGAACGCCATCCGCATCTACTGCGATTGGGTTCATAGCTGCGATCTGCATAGCGATATCTTTACCTACTTCTTCAGAAACAGGTTTAGAGAAAGCTACGAGTACACCCATACGGAAGTTACCGTGAATGTAAGCGGTTACGCTACCAGCTTCAACGAATTCGAATTTATTGAGGGTGATTTTTTCACCGATTTTTGCTACCTGATCGTTTACCTTGTCAGCTACTGTAGCGCCGTCCAGTGGAGCAGCGTTCAGTTCTTCTACGGTTTTGATACCGCTGGTCAGTGCCAGATCAACGATAGACTGTGCAAATTTTACGAAGTCTTCGTTTTTAGCAACGAAGTCAGTTTCACAACCCAGACCCACGATAACACCGGATTTACCATCAGCTGCTGTTTTAGCGATGATAACGCCTTCTTTTGTTTCACGATCGGAACGTAAAGCAGCCACTTTCTGGCCTTTTTTACGCAGGTAGTCTACTGCTTGTTCAAAATCACCATCACTTTCTACCAGTGCCTTTCTGCAATCCATCATACCAGCACCAGTTTGCTGACGCAGTTTATTTACATCAGCTGCTGTAATTGTTGCCATGAGCTATAATTAGTTTAATTGTTGTAAAAATTTATGACCAGCTTTTAGCTATTAGCCTTTAGCTTTTAGTAAATGCTGTGAAGAACATCTCCGCTGCATTTACTAAAAGCTAAAGGCTAATAGCTAAAAGCTTAATAATTATCTTCCGCCGCCTGGTTTTCTTGGACCACCGCCGCCAGCGCCAGATGGACGACGTTGTCCGCCTGCTGCACCGCCACCACGGTTTCCACCTGCACCACCGCCACGGTTAGCACCGCCGCCCTGGCCACCTGGACCACGACCGCCGCCTTGACCACCACGGTTAGCGCCACCTGGACCGCCTTGACCACGTCCACCACCTGGTGCACCTGGTTTACGACCTCTTTCACGATCTTCGCCACCTTCAACTTCGAACTTACGTGCTTTGTCGTCTGCTTCTTCTTCTTCCTCTACTTCTTCAGATTTCTCTGTAGCTCTTTCAGAAAGACCTTCAGCGATAGCTGCGCAAATGTAGCTGGTGATGATAGCGATAGATTTAGTAGCATCGTCATTCGCAGGAATAGCGAAATCTACTTTAGTAGGATCGGAGTTAGTATCTACCATACCGAAGGTAGAGATACCCAGACGCTTAGCTTCTGCCAGTGCAATGTGTTCGTGGCTGATATCAACCATAAACAGCGCAGCTGGTACACGTGCCAGTTGGGCAATACCACCCAGCACTTTCTCCATTTTCTCTTTATCGCGGCTTAAAGTAAGACGTTCTTTCTTAGTGATGTTGTCGAATGTACCGTCCTGCAGCATTTTTTCAATGCTCTGCATTTTCTTAACACTCTTACGGATCGTAGAGAAGTTAGTGAGCATACCACCTAACCATCTTTCAGTAACGAAAGGCATGTTGATGTTACGCGCAGCATCTGCTACGATTTCTTTCGCTTGCTTTTTAGTAGCAACGAACATGATCTTTTTACCGCTTTTAGCGATAGATTTCAGGGCAGCTGCTGCTTCCTGTAATCCTTCTACGGTTTTGTTCAGATCAATGATATGAATACCTTTCTTTTCTGCGAAAATATAAGGCAGCATCTTGGGATTCCACTTTTTCTTCAGGTGACCGAAGTGAACACCTGCCTCCAGTAACTGCTGCTGCAATGAGGTATTATTTTCCATGTTTATATTGCTCAATTAAAAGGATCAAATAATGTTTAGCTTTTAGCCTCCGGCGAATTAGCCAGTAGCTAACGGCCAATAGCTCAAAAATATTAGCGTTTAGAGAACTGGAAGCTTCTTCTTGCTTTTGCTTTACCTGGTTTCTTACGTTCAACTCCACGTGGATCACGTTTCAGCAGACCAGCAGCTTTCAGTGCCGGACGGAACTCGATGTTCACTTCGCAAAGTGCACGGGCAATACCCAGCTTAATTGCTTCTGCCTGACCTTTGATACCACCACCCTGTGCATTCACTTTCACGTCAAATTTATCGAGAGCCTCGATAGTTTTGAAAGGCAGCTCCACCTGATTTTGCAGGTAGATCAAAGAAAAGTAGTTTTTATAATCTTTGTCGTTAACAGTAATGTTACCGGTACCCTTGTTGATATAAACACGGGCAACAGCTTCCTTACGACGACCTATTGTATTTTTTTGCTTTTCCATGTATCAGAGAAAAATTAGAAAGTTAAAGGTTGTGGTTTCTGCGCAGCATGAGGATGTTCAGCACCAGCATATACAAATAATTTTTTGTACATCGCACGGCCCAGACGGTTCTTAGGCAACATGCCTTTAACAGCCTTTTCGATCAACACCTCAGGACGGCGGCGGATCAGATCCTTAGCCAACTCGATTCTCTGACCACCTGGGAAGCCAGTGTAGTGCATATATTCTTTCTCCTGCATTTTGTTGCCTGTTAAAGCAATCTTTTCTGCATTGATTACGATGATATAATCACCACAATCAGTATGAGGCGTATAGTAAGGCTTGTTTTTACCTCTTAAGATAGCCGCCATTTTAGCTGCCACTCTTCCCAGCGTCAGGTTGGTAGCATCTACTATATGCCAGTCACGCTTTACGTAAGCGTCGTTAGCCGATTTAGTTCTGAAACTTAATGTATTCATTGTTGTATACGATAAAAATTACGTCTTGTAAACA
>NZ_DATCVJ010000233.1:0-3642 GCF_036566945.1 Chitinophaga sp.
TATGTTATTTTTAATAGATTTGCACCTTATTTGGCCGGCGCCAGGTAAGATTGTTTCCAAAAGATATTCGAGAAAGTTTAGATCCTATTATACATGTTAAGAAAATTATTGTTGGTCCAACTGTTCCTGTTTATAGGTTTGTGTGTAATGGCGCAGGTTCCGTCTCCAGCTCAGATAAGGCAAGTAAACGTAGATAATTTATCGGACGATCAGATCAGACATATTGTTGCTGAAATGAAGCAGAATAATATGACGATGGCTGATATTGATTCCTATGCAGAACAGAAGGGGGTGCCTCCGGCAGAAGCAGAGAAGCTGAAGAGCAGGATAATGATGATGGGACTGGATAAAACTTTGGACAAGAAAAAAAATTCGGAAACCTTTCAGCAGGATAATCAGTATTCTGGCAGGTCATTTAACGACTCAGATACCAGTCGGGTAGACCTTTTCCGGCAGGGTTCAGATCCATCGGATGTTAAACGGAAGAAAATATTTGGTGCAGACTTGTTCAGCAATAAGAATCTCACATTTGAGCCTAATCTGAGAATCCCAACACCTTCTAATTACAGACTCGCTGCTAATGACCAGATAATGATTGATGTGTATGGATATTCAGAAGTGCAGTATAAGCTGACTGTAACGGAAGAAGGATATATCCGTATTCCAAACGTGGGGCCTGTTTATGTTAATGGTCTGACAATGGAAGAGGCAAAAACGAGAATTACCAAACAATTGTCTGCTATCTATTCCACTATATCAACTGGTAAAACTTTTGTACAAACTTCACTGGGAGATATTCGTAGCATCCGGGTTTTAATGATAGGGGAAATTCAACGGCCAGGTACTTATACGCTGCCTTCATTGGCTTCTGTAGCAAACGCACTATATGTTTCCGGTGGTCCCGATGACAATGGTTCATTTCGTAGCATACAGGTAATCCGTAACGGACAGGTGATTAGTACTTTCGATTTGTACGACTTTCTTACTAAGGGTGATCTGAGCAATAATATTATTTTACAGGATCAGGATATCGTGAAGGTAAACCCATACAAAACAAGGGTAGAATTGATAGGGGAGGTAAAACGTCCGGCAATTTTTGAGGCAAAGGATAATGAAACACTCCAATCCATAATTGATTATGCTGGTGGATATACTGATGGTTCTTTCAAAGATAATATTACCGGATATCGTATAAACAATAAAGAAAGAGAAGTTATAAATGTAATGGCTGATCAAATTGCCACTTTTAAATTAAAGTCAGGTGACCAGTTTTTTGTAGACTCTATATTGAACCGCTTTAGTAATCGCGTTACTATCAGTGGAGCAGTGTTTCATCCTGGGAACTATGGACTGGAGCAAGGGATGACCATTTTAGATCTGATTAAAAAGGCGGATGGAGTTAGGGAAGAAGCTTCGCTGAATCGTGGTATTATACGTCGTTTGCAAGAAGATTTTACACCTGCTATCATCAGTTTCAACGTACAGGATGTAATCAATGGAAAATCAGTGATCGCAATAAAAAAGGAAGATAGCGTCATCGTTTTTTCCAAGCGTGATTTGAGGCAACAGTTTTCCGTAGCGATTGGTGGAGAGGTGAACAGGCCAGGTTTATTTCCATACGCAGACAGTATGCGGCTGGAAGATCTTGTCTTATTAGCTGGAGGGCTAAAAGATGCTGCGTCAGTGAAACACGTAGAATTATCAAGAAGGATTAGAAAAGGTGACTTCAATAACAAGGACAGTTCAAAGGCTATCATTAAGCAATTTGATATCAGTGCTGACTTAAATAGCATCTCCGACGAACAGATCCTGTTGGAGCCTTTTGATGAAATAGTCATTCGTAAGTTGCCCGGCTATAGCGAGCAGGCTAATATTCTTGTTGACGGAGAAGTTGTGTACCCTGGGCAATATACTATTGTCAATAAAGGAGAGCATATTTCTGATCTTATAGCGAGAGCTGGAGGGCTTAAAGCAGAAGCATTTCCCGAAGGAGCCGTGTTGCTCCGCAAAACTTATATCAACAGTGCGGACAGCGCTTTGCTGGATAGTAAATTGAGCTTGTTTTATAGTAAGTTGGAAGATAGTTCAAGTGTAGCAAGTGTTAGAAGTATGATGGAACGTAAGTATCAGTTGCTTGGAATTAACCTGGCCGATATTTTAAAGAAACACGGATCTAAATATGACATCTTGCTAGAGGAGGGGGATGTATTGAAAATTCCTAAGAGATTGCAAACAGTTCAACTGTTGGGCGAGATTTATTTTCCTAAGAAGATTCGTTATGATAATAGCTATGCTTTCCGGGATTATATAAGAGGTGCCGGTGGTTTTACTTCTTCTGCACTGAAAAGACGTAGTTATATTGTTTATCCTAATGGCGACGTAAAAAGTACCAGGAAGATATTTTTCTTTAATAAGTATCCTAAAGTGAAACCAGGTGCGGAAGTATATGTACCAAGTAAGCGAGAGAAGAAAGGAATAACTGGTCAGGAATTGGTTGGGTTGAGTACTGGTATTGCTTCTATAGCATTGATCATCGTAACAATCTTAACAAGAACTAAGTAGTGTAGTTTTTCGAGCTTAGTAATTTTCAAGCTAAATCCTCAAATGGGACAAGATACAAGACAAATACAAGGAAGTAATGATAATGAATTATCGTTAAGAGATATTATTATAACCTTTAATAAAGGTATAAGGCACTTATTGGGGAAATGGGTAATTATACTGATTTGTGGCGTTAGCGGTGCAGCTGTGGGTTTAGTAGCTTCTCTCCTGTTGAAGAAGAAATATATTGCTGAATTAACTTTTGTACTGGAAGATAGTAAAACAAATCCGCTTGGCTCGTTGATGGGACTTGCGAGTGATTTTGGATTGGATGGAGGAGGAGCAAGTAGTGGTATCTTTTCAGGGGATAATATCTTACAGTTTCTCCAGTCAAGACTGATGATAGAGAAAGCATTATTGTCAGTTGTAAATGTTGGGAATAAGCAGCAGACGTTAGCAGACCTTTATATTCAGGTTTATGACATGAACAAAGGGATGAAAGATATTTCCTCATTGAATGGATTTTATTATCCTGTTAATTTGCCAAGGAATAAATTTACGCGTCAACAGGATAGTATTTTAAATATTCTACAAGCGAAAATAGTAACGAACAATCTGACTGTCGAAAAGCCAGACAAGAAGTTATCGTTCATATCTGTGAAATGTGCGTCTTTAAATGAAATATTCTCTAAATCATTTACAGAGCAACTTGTTGACCTGGCTACTGACTTCTACATTGATACAAAAACAAAACGTAATAAGGAAAATATTGACAGACTTCAGGTGCAGGCTGACTCTATTGAGTTAATGCTTAATAGGAAAACCTACTCGGCTGCTTCTGTAAACGATCTGAACATGAATCCGGCCCGTCAGGTAACAAGAGTAAGCTCAGAGCTTGCGGAACGCGACAAGATGGTTCTGCAGACTATGTATGCCGAAGTCGTGAAAAACCTTGAAATGAGCAAAATTGCTATGGCTCAGGAAAAGCCTCTTATTCAGATCGTAGATACACCTATACTTCCCCTTGAGCAGAAAAAAATGAGAAAAAGCTTGTGTATAGCGGTGGGAGGCTTTATAGGAGGCTTATTGGCACTTATTACC
>NZ_DATCVJ010000234.1:0-2546 GCF_036566945.1 Chitinophaga sp.
AACCATGCGTCCTTTTTTTTACATAATCTAAATGCGTAAATAAGTCATTTTTATAATAAGTCCCATCATTCCCCTGCTTTGTGCGGACGAGGTCGGCGTATTTTTCCTCGACAAAGCCAATGCTGGCATAACCTCCAGCGCTCTCATGCGCTTTCTGATTCAGCTCATCATTCGTGAAGTGAATCTCCTGTTTTAGCCCTAAGCTCTCTAGTTTTTCCAATGCGCCTTGATAATTAGCCAAGAATTCTTTTGATTTACGATCGGCTTTGGACATCAAAATTTCCAGCAATGCTTCTAGCGCTAGCACAAAGCGACGATCACCCAATTGAACGTCACACCAAATTTTAATATCTTGGTCTCCAACCAGGGCTGCCGCGCGTGAGAGCTTTTGTATTGCCGCATAAACAGAGCTCTTTTGTGATTCCAGTTCCTTCAAAGCATCTTCAAGCAGACGCAAAGCTTCAATTTTTTGAGTCATAGGATGTATGAATAATGGATGCCAGACTGTAATTCCACCAGCCACCCACGTTGAATGCGAAGTCAGATGTCTTATATCTCATCTACGAGCTGTGCTCAGTGTGCTTAAGACGGCGTCGCTTCCTAGCGGTTCCGCCAGCCTGCTGGCCAAAATACATCCGCTCGTAAATATCCAAAAGCGATCCTAGAGCGACATCGGCGGAGTCATGTTTTTGCGGATTTCTCAGCTTCGAAAGAATATCAACAAGAAATTTGCCGGTAATTTTAACTATAACTTTTCTATGATCCGCATAAATTGATTTAACCCAGGACAGTTCTTTATCTTTTTCAATATTTACGTTCCAACCTCGGCACACTATAAAAGCCAAATTTCCATATCGACCTGACAAGTATGCATGAACCTGACGATAATCTTCGAGCGTGGGAGACTCGTAGTTCTTTACCTCGAACACGACCTGACGTGTTTCGTAGTCCTGTTGAATACGCTTCCAGAATGAAGTTTGGGCGAGGTTCGTTCCGACAACATCTCTGCGGTTAACGGAATCCTTGTTGGGATGAAGAACGACATTATCCAATCTTCCCGCGAAGCATATTTTCAACGCCTCCAAGCACCATTGTTCAAATTCCGCGGCACCGTCCACCCCGCTCTCAATTTTTTGATACTCTGAAATTAGTCGACCCAAGCGAGCGTTTCGCAACCCAGGAGTGACTGACGAGACTTTAATTTCATACTCATCGTTAATGTCCGTTGCTTCGTCTTGACTCAGCACATTGCGGTTCAGATTGAGAGCTATCCAATAGCATGGGTGGATAAGTAGCCGGTGATCCGCTTGAAATTCTGTGTCTGGACGGCGACCGTCGTGCGAGAAAACATAACTCCCTGTGGAGGCATCATGAACCCCGAGAAATCCAACGCCATACAGCGCCCTAACTAAATCGTCGGCCTGATTAAAAATTGCCAATTCGACGTGACTTTCAAGGCTTGAAGGGGGAGATTGGATTACCCCCCCCAATAGCTCACAAGCCTCTGAAAGTAGTATTTCAGGGCTGCGATTTCCAAAAACTGAAATTGCCGCCTCAATCGATGGAAATATTTGACGATACTCTTTCTGAAGATCGTCCAATCGATTGCTTGAAATTGTCTTTGCCGCCTTTTCCAAATCCAAGAGAGAAATGGTAGAAATAGCAGCATTCAAATCTCTTTTGCTCGCATTTTCAAACGCGGAATTTAAAAGAATTAATATATCGCGCGGCCGATAAAGAGTGAACTTCAGACACTGCTTGAAACCCTCATCCCCTTGCAATTCGTGCGCAGTATACCTACTCCACAAGCGTTTGTTATTCTGCGTAGTATCATCAAATGCTGCTCGAATTCGATTGCAAACCAAGTAGAACAGGTTGCCCACATCCCAGTGCAGACGTAAAGTCTGTCCTTCAATGTTCCGAGTATAATCCTGGTCAAAATGCGCAACAGCACGATGAATATTATCGCGCAAAAATAGTATAGGACGAATTGCACCCTTAAATATCGTACTTATATCGATGGCAGCCGTAACCGCACCATCTACAAAAGCAATATTTGCACTGTCAGGATCAAAACCCTCATCCAAGCGATCGATAATAAGATAAACCTTTTGCGCTTTAGGAAGAACCTCTTTTAGTTCTTTTTCTATTTTTGCTATTTCTAGAACGTCAGCCAAATGCCCAATCACATCCTCAGGGGATAGCGACGGGAGCAAGTTCCTCTGGAGCAGGGCCCGGAGTTTTCCAAAAAAAGGTTGCTCCGTCTTGCCCCAGCTTGTCAAGTGGGAAGTCAGGATTGCTGAACGCCCGATAATATCCCGTAGCTTGTATCTGGAAATTAGGGCCTGAGTCACCTCAAGCATCAAACCATATCTCCAAAGCAATCGCGCGCTGGCTCGAATAGCAAGGAATTTTGTTCCGGTTCTCGCGATAAGAGGCGATAAAGCAAGTGTCTGATGCTCTTCAGGTGAAATCAGACATAATGCGGAATTCTTCGGATCAGTCCATTGTTTTTGCAATCGGTAAGTCAATGCGCTTTTACCAGT
>NZ_DATCVJ010000235.1:0-10287 GCF_036566945.1 Chitinophaga sp.
ATATAGATAGGATTCCTAAGTTATTGCTTTTATTTAGAAAAAATTAATTCTCAACCTTTTTGAGATCGTGTTGTTAGTTATTCATTTCACGGTCCCCATAACCCAAAATAACTATTGTATTGCACTGATATTTTTACTTTGGCTAAGATCATCCGTTCAGCATTAGCTTGTTCCAACTGGCGCTATCCTCAATAATTTTACCTCCCTCTTAAAAACCATTTTTTTATGTCGAATCAAAATCAAACTGAAGCCACCGTTGCGCCCGCACTGGACGCCACCTCAACAATCCTGGTCGTAGTGGCTAGTAAATCCACATCGCAGTCTTTCAAAGAAAGTGATCATTCATTTACCTGCCCGACCAATACTATTATGACAGGCCGGTATCATAGTGGTGATGAAAACGGGCAGACTATGTATGAGTATGCCACCTTAAAAGCGGTGGATAGTTCTGGTAATACTGTACCTGGAACATTTACGGTCGGAAATAGTGGCTGGAGTGCCGGACAGAAAGAATCCTCCAGTGATTTTGGGGCCCCCGTCAACCAGGTAATCACCGCAAGAGAGCACAAGGGTGATGAAAATGGGCAGACATGGTACAAGACAGGCCAGATCTATTTCAACAACAGGCTATGCTATATAGAGGCTGAACCAGATGATCTTAGTATTACGGTGAAGGAATCCGCAGGGTCATGGGCAAAGAAAGATATTCCTATGATTCGCAGAAGGCATTCCGGAGACGAGAATGCTAATACGACGTATTACTTCGGGAAGATGGTACTTTAATCATCATCTCAAATAATTGTCGTTTATATAACCAGGAAACCCGCTATAATAGAGGGTTTCCTGGTTATAACATTGATTTAATTGATTATTCCCTAACGGTATTACTAGTGCATGGCACCACCTTGTTCCAGCGCATTAGGTTTCAGTGTTTGGACAGCCCCCTCTGCAGTGGTCTTCAGTTTACTCCGGTCGATTTTATCTCTGAATGCTTTCCGGAATGCGGCACTGGGTCCTTTCATTAGAATGATCAGCGAACCGTACTCGCAGGCATAAGGATTCGTGATGCTGTCTACCAGCTGTACGGTTTTGAACTCTTTGATGAAAGCGTGTTGCATTTCCTGCCTGTCGTCTGTAACGAGCAGTACTACCTCGAACTGATCGAAATCCCGGGGCATCCAGTAGAGAAAACTGGCATTGTCGCTGTATGCTTGCGGCATATGATATTTCGGGCCGTAATAGTTCACGCTTCCAGCTTCACCATAGTTGTCACAGAATAGCAGGGTATGGGCCTTCTCGGTGCTATCCAGGGAGGCGTAGGCCCTCGCAACCTTTTGGGTCATCTCTTCCCACGACAACATATCGGCGAAGTCCTGAGGCAGGGAATGATCCCGGAGGTCTTCCCAGCGGAGCGCGCCCACTTTGCGGGCCAGTGGGTGATGGAGATAGTATTCGGCCAGGGGAGCCGGCGCCTTGAACGGAAGGAGGAGCGGGATCACACGGATGCCGATGAAGCCGCTGAAAGCCACCATTCCTATTTTCCACCATTTGTTTGCCCAGGCGTCCAGCCGGGGAGCACCAAACGCGAACAGAATCGGGTAGGCCCCTTGCGAGTAATAACTTTTCCCGTGGCCCAGTATCAGGAGTGTAATGGTGATGAGAAACGCCCAGGCGATGAACCGGTATTGTTTTGTACGGGCGGCCCAGACGAGGCCGGTCACCCAGGTGAAACAAGTAGCGATATTGTACAGTAGCTGATCTGTCAGGAAAGTCCAGGGACTGAGGTATTGGAGCTGACTATTCTCGAGCGTCTTCATATGATAAACCACCGGAAAACCTTGTCGGATCTGCCAGAGAAGGTTCGGTAGGAACAACAGACACCCCAGACCGATGGCATAATAGAAATGGCGGTTAGTCAGCATCTTTTTATCCCAGACGAGGAGGATGCCGGCCATCAGGCCAGTGGCATAGAATACCATGGTGTACTTGCTTAGCATGCCCAGACCGAAGCTAACGCCTGCGATATAGAGATGCATAGACTTTCCGGTTTGCTGAAATCTGATCAGTCCATAAGCCATCGCCGTCCAGAAGAATATATCCAGGAAGTTTGGTTGGAAGAGGAAGTGCATCCTGAGCCAGGCGCCCGTTACGAAGGGCATCCAGGCCAGGACGAGGGCGAACCAACGGCCATTCAGGTGGAGCACCAGCCGACCCACAAGGAGGTAGGTCAGGGCCCCTGCGAGGGAAGGCCATATCTTGATCGCCCACATCGCACTGCCCAATAGGTTCGTCAGCCAGGCGAAGACCGAGAGAAGAGGCGGCGCTTCCATATAGCCCCATGCCATATGCCGGGCCTCCGCCAAATAGAGGAATTCGTCCCGGTGAGGCCCCCAGAGAGGATCCTGAATGAAGAAGGGCAAGATCAGTTTGATCAGTGCAAGAAGATAAAGGAGGTGAATGGGTTTCATAGGAAAAAGGTAAAAAAAATCGGGAGGATGCAAGTGAAATTTTGATCACTGGGAGGAAATTGGTGTCCTCTGGCACTAAGTAGCAGCGAATTGGCATTCCTGGGAACCAGGTGAATAATGGTTAGTTGATTTTAGCTCTTAGTGCCTGCACCAATTCTCTGGTTGCACCGGCCTTATCCTTTTTAATTTTTTTTCCAAGATCTTTCCTTGGGCAATTGTCATGATACTTTGCTCCCCAGTCCATGAGCTCAATGATAATTGGCGCCAGATCAATCCCTTTCTCAGTAAGGCTGTACACGAATTTCGATTTATTGATCGGCGATACCTCTTTATGCAGAATTTTAGCCGCTTCCAGCGTGTTCAGCCTGCTCACCAGGATATTGGTGGCAATTTTCTCCTCGGACGTCAGGAATTCGCTGTAAGAAACTTTTCCTCTCAGCATAACGTCGCGGATAATCAGCAATGACCATTTATCTCCAAATATGTCCAGTGAACAACTGATAGGACAGTCTGATCTTTTCTTCTCCATGTGAAAATAGTTATTGCAATTTGCAATAACTATTTTATATTGTGCTTGCAAATTGCAAGTGCAATATAAACGCTAAAAACTTAAATGCAATGGAAAAGGCAACTGAAATTAAACAGCTCCTTGAAATTTACTACAAGGGATTCGCCGCAAAATCTGGTTGGGAAGATACCATTGCGGATGACTTCCGGTTTACCGGAGGAGATATGACTAACCCAACACCGGTAGTTGGTAAGCTGGCCTATATCGAGGTGATCCAACGCTTTTCCCGGGTGTTTTCGGTGATGCGGGTAAAGGAAATGATGATCCAGGATAGCCATGCCTGCGTGATTGGTAATTACGACTTTAAATTCCCGAATGGGAAGGAAATTAATGGTAACGTAGCTGAAGTCTGGACCGCTGAAAATGGTAAACTACAATCGCTGACGATTTATTTTGATACCCAGAATTTTGCCAACAATACCAAACCATAGTATTCAATTGTATGCAATTTTAAAGTGGCAGGCAGAATTCCAACCGGTTTATCGAGATAAGGTTGCTTTTTGTTACATTTAATATGTAATTAGGTGAGTGCAGGTGAAGCACATTCGGCAACAATCAAGAAAGCAAAAAATGAAAGTAACTTATCCAACGCCACCGGAAAGGGTTTCAGCATTTGTACAGGGCATTCTTGTCATTGAAAATTATCAAAGTGCAGATGCATTTGAGCTGCCGTTATTTGCCAACGGGACACCCACACTTCTCTTTCAAACGAAAAAGGGACAATTGAGTACAGGCTCAAACTATTTAACGCTTTTTGGGCAGACAGTATGCCCGGATAAGCTGTCTATCAAGGGCGAATTTACGCTTATTGCATACTTCCTGAAGTCCTACTCATTGCCTTCACTATTTGCTACGGCGGCAAATGAACTAATAGATAATCCTATTGATTTTAATTTACTTCCAATGGGCGCTGGTTTGCAAGACCGATTACTCAATGCAGGAACAATAAATGAAATGCTCTCTTTAATGGATGATTTCTTATCGGATTTGATAGCAAAGATCAGAGTGGACCAATCCTTAATTAAATACGCTGTAGATAAAATTGGCTACAATACTGATAAAAATATTTTGGTTCATATTCAGAACGAACTATGTTTGACGGAAAGGACTTTTCAGCGCATGTTTGAGAGAAATATTGGTGTTTCACCAAATCAGTTTCGGAGAATTATTCAGTTCAATAAATCATTTCAACAACTCAATAACCGGATCTTTAAAAAATTATCAGATATTTCACTGGATAATGGTTATGCAGATCAAAATCACTATATCAGGTCATTTAAAGAATTCACCAATATTACACCAACGAATTATCTAAATGCTATCGCGACAGGATTGTAGTATTCATTTTGTCGGGTTTGTTCTATGTTGATATTGTTATTAACGGGAACTTCGTCTTAAAAAAAGACATGCGAGAACTAATAGTTACACAATGGGTTTCATTGGATGGTATTTTCGACGGAAACTCCATGAATGAATGGTGGATGCCATTTGACAGCCCCGATCGTCAACATTACATTCAGGACACGATCAATAATTGCGAAATTATGCTCTATGGAAGAAAGACCTATGAAATGCTTTATCCTTACTGGTCTTCTTTCAAACATAACGAGCAGGGTGTTGCAGACAAATTGAACACGGGAAAAAAATATGTCGTGTCGTCAAATCTTAAGAAGGCTCCTTGGGGAAATACAACGATTCTTCACAACGATTTTATCCGGGAAATTGAAAAAGTAAAAAGAGAGGATGGGGGATATATCCTGGTGCAGGGAAGCTCTTCTCTTTTGAAACCTTTACTGGAAGGTGGGTTGGTTGATGAGTTGCGATTATTGGTCAATCCGGCCATTGTAGGAACTGGTGCCCGACCTTTTTTGGAAGATATAAATATCAATTTAGAATTTATCAGGTTTCAACAGTTAGACAAAAATGTAGTTCTCCTGATCTATCACCCAACAAAAAAAGCAAGCGCCTGAGTGCCTTTCCCCATATTTTATCTAATTTACGACGGATCTGTCTTTTACTGTAGCATTCTATTTCCCTATAATCTATCTATCATGATGAAATTTAAGTTTTTAGTTCAGGCCTTTGTCCTTATCTTGATCAGCGCCAGCCTATTTGCGCAAAAAACGATTACACCAGATGTCGAGTGTTTACAATTACACCTGAGTGATTATAAAAATTTTGACGCAAGGACAAAACAATTGCTCGGCGCGGGCTACACCAAAATCGACTGGCCCATTGCACACCAGGATAAATGGCTAAAAAATTCGGCCTACAAGATGGTAGAAGATACCACAGAAACGATATTGGAAATTATCCACAACGATAACAAAGAAGTATTCCGGGTAAATATGTACCTCGGCTATACACAAAAGAAATGGGCCACATTCAGTGATGTAAAAAAAGTGAACATCTCCACAAACGTATTCTTTTATCTCATGGATCTGATCAATAAGGAGTATGGTACCAGCCAAAAGGGGCAGCGTAAGGTTTTTGGAACCTACAAAGAAACAGATTATGAGGTTCCGGAGAGATGTTTGAGCGGTATGGATGACGGGGATTTGGGCTACTTTACAAGCTGGGGGCCTTTTATGGAGTATCCAATCGATTTGGAAAATTACAACGCACAATATGTTATTGTTAGCGTTTCAGATGCAAAAGCCAGGATGGATTACTATAAGGCTACAAAGAAATAGGGAGGCCTATTGCTTTACACACTCTGTAAAAAATGAAATAACCCTCTAAATGATAAACATTTAGAGGGTTATATTGAGTTTTGCAACTCGTTTGTCGGGGCAACCGGACACATTTCGAATTTTCTTATGGCAGACTTAATCAGAATTGATAGTTTTCATCAGAAACCAGCGCGAAATTATTAGCAATGAAATAATAACCTATTACTATTGGATTAAGTGATAGGTTATTATTTAACTGTTGTCTTATCTGTTTGTCTACCGATTTATTTCGGATGCGTTAAAGCTGGTAATAATACTTCCATCATAACGATATCCCCACCTAAAGCGCCAAACCAAATATTTCCATCATTGGCTTCTAAAATTCCAAAAAAACATTGGTTTATCTGCTATTTCTGTTACAGTTGGCTTTTTATCAGACAAGGACTTTCCAGCAGATGGAGAGGTAATATTTTTCCAGGCATTCCATTTTCAATGACTACCTGACGATCTGAAAGTGAAATGGTAAAGATGTTATCAGTTTGTTCCCATAAAAAAAGGCCTGACGTTTGAAAAATTCATCCCTTGCCTGAAATATTGCAGAATATACTTCTTATTTTTATCACCAGATCATTTTCTGTTAGAAGAGTTGATATGACGGATTTACATAGATTTCATGAAAATAAAAACAACCCTTCCTTATTATACCGAAATAAACGATTTCCTGGCATCTATCCCGTGGCCGGGGCGGACGGACAATCCAGACTTTTATTGTTTGCGTTTAAAAAAGCTTGAAAGGGATGTGCAGGTTTACCGGCCGCCTTTTAAGCGGTCATTCTATTTCTTTGCTTTGCTGTTTAATTCAGGCAGGATACAGGTGAACTATGGGGATCAAACTGTTCAGGACCCTGACTCTTATCTCGTTCTCCATTCGCCTAACCTGGTGTATAGCTTTGCACATAACAACGGGTTGGAAGGGTATATTATTTACTTTAAGCAGGAATGCTTTTCTTTCTTCAAGCCAGATTTTCATCAGCAGTTCCCGTTATTTGATCCATTGCACACTAACCTATTTATGTTTGACCATGCCACATTTGAACAATTAGCCCCGCATTTTGAAGCGGTGTTTAGTGCATATGAAGGATCTGCCAAATCACAGCATATGGAAGCAAGGTTAAAACTCTTAGGACTGCTGTATCATTTGGAGGAATTCAGTCTTGAAAGGAAAAAGGAAATCCGCCTGGCTACAACGCAGCAAATACTCCTGCGTAAATTTACACAGTTGATCGACAATCACTATATCGATAAGCGCACGGTGCAGGAGTATGCAGATATGCTTTCTGTTACTGCTAACTACCTTTCACAATCTGTTAAGCAGGTTTCAGGTAAAAATGCACTTACTTTTATTGCCGAACGATTAACGAACGAGGCAAAGTCGCTTATACGATACACTGATTTTGAGATCGCCGAAATCGCCTATCAGCTCAACTTTTCAGATCCGGCCAACTTTGGCAAGTTCTTTAAAAAACAGGCTGGCTTGTCGCCTTCTGAATTCCGAAAACGGCACAAGTGATTAAATAGACCTGTTTATCCAAGTTTTCGACCATCTGTTTTGAGACGTACTGCTTTTCTTTGTTTCATCAAATTAAATGAACCCGGAACGGGAAATCAGGAACATGGCAACAAAAGTATTTATTAATCTTCCTGTAAAAGACCTGAACAGGTCAAAACTCTTTTTTGAGGATATTGGCTTTCACTTTAATCCGCAGTTTACGGATGCAAACGTTACCTGTATGATGATCAGTAACGGTATCTATGTGATGCTGCTTACGGAACCCTACTTTCAAAGTTTTACGGATAAAAAAATAAGCGATGCGCGGAAAGCCACTGAGGTATTGATCACGCTGGACGCGGGCTCAAAAGAAGAGATTTCAACCCTGGTGAACAAAGCGAAGTCGTTAGGTGCAATGGTTTACCGTAAGCCCGTTGATCATGGATGGATGTATCAGCACAGTTTTGCTGATCTGGACGGTCATCAATGGGAGTTTACCTATATAGATGAAACGCAATTACCTTGTTAAACAATCAAACAAATATTTAACATCATGAACCATCATTCAGCGTTAGACGCTTACATAGCCAATGCCGCAGATTTTGCCAAGCCTATCCTGGAGCATTGGCGACAGATCATTCACAAAACCTGTCCGGATGCAACGGGAGCTATTAAATGGAGTTTTCCTCATTTTGAATATAAAGGGGATAACTTATGCGTGTTGGCAGCATATAAGCATCATTGCTCCTTTACATTTTTGAAAGCAGAATTGATGAGTGATAGCCGTCTGAAGGCAAGTAAGGATTTAAAGCCGATCCAGCGGTTTTTAGGCAAGGTGACCCAATTAGCAGACCTACCGCCCGACAAGGAATTTGTAGCGATGTTAAAGGAGGCCATGCTACTGAATGAGAAGGGCATTAAAATAAAAAGGGAAAAGCCGGAAGCAGATAAACCTAAAGTATTTGAAACTCCCGATTATTTGCAGGTTGCATTAGATGCCAATCCCAACGCAAAAGCGGTTTTTGAAAGCAAGTCCAATTCTTTCCGCAAGGAATATATTGTATGGATAACGGATGCAAAGACAGATGAAACACGGCAAAAAAGAATAAGCGAAGCCATAGAATGGATAGCGGAGGGTAAAGGCCGGTTTTGGAAGCATCAGAAATAAGTACTTATGGCCTCAGATATATTTATCCACGATTCTTTGTGCTTTCCACCTCCGCGCCAGAGAGCTTAGGGAATAGACTTCGTAGATCCTATGCTTAACACCCGCTATGTACCTATAGTAACACTGCAGGAGAGATGGATTTGATGCGGGGATGACTTCCGGATGTATAATCCCGATGAAACTGAAGGCGGTATCCGGATTTATCATTAGTGTAACCGTTTCGCTACCCGCCACCTGGCGTGATTTAAAATCAATACGTGCCAAAGCGGCTGTATGCGCGACGGGTAGCAGCCGTTTGCTGCACGCTTTCAATGAAGCGGTGCGGTGCATGTACGCGCTGGATAAGGATTGGGGCCTGAATAAAGACAGGACAAATGGGCATAAATCTCATTTGTCCTGTCAAGTCGCCCTGCCTGTACAAATTTCGAACTTATTTTTAATGGATTTAAGGAAGCTGGCATCCATAGCGGTCTGAGATAATCAGCCTAAATAAATGAAAATAAACACGTATTTTAATAAAAAAAATATAAAATGTCAGATTATTTAGAAGCACTTAGAAAACTGAAAGAACTAGATCTTAGCCAATACCCTCACGATGAAGTGAAAGCTAATATTGGGAAATTTGGAAAATTTGGTCTTATAGAAATGACCTTGCATAAAGGTAAAGTGCTTATAAGGGCAAGACCTAATGTTGCCGGTGCAGCATCTTTCAGTACTAGATCAGAATTATCATATACACCAGCTAAGTATAACACTAGATATCAAAGAGCCAGTACTCCTCATCAAACAATGTTCTATGCTGGTACAATTCCCGAAAATATACCAGCAGACGAATTGGACAACGCGAGAATTATTGCCTCTTTAGAAGCCTCCCATTTATTAAGAAATATTGGACAAGAAGGAGAGCAAGTTGTCACCTTTAGCAAATGGGTTGTTACTCAAAATATCCCGCTAATTGCAGTTTGTTATCATAAGGATTCTATCGAACAAAGCTCTCATACAAAAGATTTGTACGCGGCCTATCATAGCTCGATGAAGGATATAGATGCGGGCCTAAGAGATAAATCTATTGCCATAACAGAGTTTTTAGCAAGTGAGTTTGCGAAAAAAGATGTCGATCCAGATTACAAATACATGATTTCTGCTATTTTTTCTGAAATAGTAGTTGAGAAAGGTCTTGCAGGAGTTTATTTCCCAAGTGTTCGCGCAGATGCAAGGGGTTATAATGTTGCTGTGTCCCCTCAATTTGCAGATGCTTGTTTGCAACTTGTCGCTGCTGGTGAGTGTACAATTTATAAAAAGGGAGATCATACTATCGTTGATAACGAAACTGTTTGCTTAATAGAAGACGATACTATTCCCTTTAAATTATTACCGATTGCACCAGAACATCACGTAGGGAGAGATGCAATCCTAAAAATTTTAAATGAGACATCTTAAACTTATATAGCTAAAACGTAATTCCTCGTAGAGCACTTAAGCATTTGTGGGATTGAAAAAAGTGAAGTATGAAAAATCTAATGTGTGCAGAGGCAAAACAAATTGATCTTGTTGATTATTTGGCCTTATTGGGTCACCAACCCCAAAAAGTAAGAAACCAAGACTATTGGTATCTATCTCCCTTACGGGTGGAAAAAACGCCATCCTTCAAAGTAAACCGGCAGTTAAACATCTGGTATGATCATGGAACCGGGAAGGGCGGCAATCTGGTGGACTTCGGAACGCTTTATTTTAATTGTAGCGTTGCTGACCTGTTGCAACGCTTATCGCAAAACCAATCCGCCTCGTCTTTTTCTTTTCACCCGCCTACCACTTTAGGCAACCAGCACCCGGCCCCCGCTTCTTTTGCTGGTGAAAAGAAA
>NZ_DATCVJ010000236.1:0-3966 GCF_036566945.1 Chitinophaga sp.
CGCACAGTGGACTTTGCAGCAATGTTTTGATTATGCGCTGAAAAATAATATTCAGTTAAACAGTTTACGCCTGAGCCGTATGAGCACAGAGCAGGACCTGCTGCTGTCAAGGGCCGCCAAACTACCTAATCTCACCGGCGCCGGATCTCAGTCGCTCAACGGTGGCAAAACATTAAACGCTTCCGGAGGCACGCCTTACGAAGTATACACCTCCGGTAACTACTCCCTGAACTCCAACGTCACCATTTTTCAGGGAGGATACCTCAATCAGGATATCCGGCAAAAGAACCTGTTGACTCAGATAGCAGGACTGAATATTGCACAACAGGTGAACGATATCACCGTGCTGATCACACAAGCATATCTTAACATCCTGCTGGCACGGGAAAACATTGTATATGTGAAAGACGTGGTAGCTACCTCCGAAGCCCAGGTAAAGCAAGGGCAGCAACAGTATGATGTAGGCAGTATTGCACTGATAGGACTGGTGCAGCTGCGGGCGCAGTTATCCAACGACCGCTACCTGCTCACTACCGCAGAAAACCAGCATCGCCAAAATAAACTCGTACTAAAACAGTTATTGCAGTTGCCCAGCGGTTACGACTTTGAAATAACGGAACCGGATACACTGATTTCCAACATGCACCTGTATGCGTTGCAGGAAGTGCAGGATTCCGCACTGGCAAACAGACCTGAAATAAAAAGCAGTGAACTGGGGATAGCCGTATCTAATCTTGATCTGGCAAAGGCGAAGGCTGGCTATTGGCCTACATTGTCGGCCGGTGGTGCATTAGGCACAGCTTATAATGGTGGTGGCACCGGTAGTACCTATTTCAAGCAGCTGGATAATAATTTTTATCAGCAGATAGGGCTCACCTTGTCTGTTCCGATTTTTACCCGCCGGGTAGTGAAAACAAATGTAGAAAAAGCAAAGATAGAAATAGATCAGTCGAAGCTTACACTTCAGGATACCAAAACTAATCTTTCGCAAACAATAGAACAGTCTTACATCAATGTGCTGAATGCACAATCACAGTACGATGCAGCCGTAGAACAGCTGAAGTATTCGCAGGAAGGTTATCGGATCGCCAGCGAACAACTGAAAGTAGGCGCTGCCAATATTGTGGTTTTTCTGCAGCAGAAGAATTTATATATACAGGCATTACAATCTTATATACAGGCTAAATATAATGCTGCTCTGAATATCAGGATCTATGATTTTTACAGGGGCATACCGGTCAAACTATAAATGCAAATGAGGTATGAGAAAATATAAAGGCGTTATCATAACTATAGTGATCATCCTGTTGATGATAGCTGTCTGGTATTTCTTTATCAGGAAAAAGAAAGTACTGGTTTCTTTTGAAACAGCCCAGCCCACCTATGGACATATTGCTACCTCCGTTACTGCAACGGGTACTATTCAACCAGTAGATACCGTGGCCGTAGGTACGCAGGTATCCGGTACCCTGAAACACCTGTATGTGGATTTTAACAGCCAGGTAAAAAAAGGACAGCTGTTAGGAGAACTCGACAAAGATTTATTTCAGGCACAGGTAGATCAGCTGAAAGCAAATGTGCAGGTAGCACAGGCGAATCTGGCCTATCAGAAAAATAATTTTGAGCGGCAGGAACTGTTGTATAAAACCGGCGCCATCAGTAAGGCAGACTACGATGTGGCCAGGAACCAGCTGGACCAGGGCAAAGCCAATGTAGCCAGCGTAAGCGCACAGCTGGCATCGGCCCTGAAGAATTTTTCTTTTACAGAAATCATTTCGCCGATCGACGGTGTGGTATTGAACAGGAATGTGAGCGTAGGACAAACCGTTGCTGCCAGTTTTAATACACCGACTTTATTTGTGATCGCAAAAGATATTACCAAAATGCAGGTAGAAGCCAGCGTAGATGAAGCCGATATTGGTAATGTTACCGACTCACAGCGTGTATCCTTTACCGTAGATGCTTACCTGGAAGATGTGTTTTCCGGGCGTGTGCTGGAAATCAGGCTACAGCCTTCTGTTTCGTCTAATGTGGTGACCTATAATACCATTATCAACGCGCCCAATGACGACAAGAAACTAAAGCCTGGCATGACCGCCAATGTCACCATCTTTACCGCAGAGAAAGACTCCGCGCTGCTGTTGCCGGTGAAGGCGCTCAAATTCCGGCCAGACTCCGCACAGTTAAAAGACTACATCATACAAAGTGCGGTGCGTAAAACGCCGGCAGAAAGAAAAGATACTACCGGCAAAACATTTAAGAGTACCGCACGCATTGGATCTTCCAACTATGTATGGCTGCTGCGTGGCGACACGCTGGTACAGAAACGAATCAGAACAGGATTAAATGACAATACACATATAGAAGTACTGGCAGGGCTAAACGAAAAAGATATTGTAGTAGTAAGCGTGAATGCTGCTGGTGCCGTGGTGGCAGCCGGAGGCAGCAGCAGTCCGTTTTTACCAAAAATGGGTGGAGGGCGTAGACGATGAGCAACGGCAAAATATTAGAATTGCAGCAGATCAAGCGTGAATTTGTAATGGGCACGGAAATAGTACGCGCCCTGAAAGGAGTAACTTTTGATGTGTTTGAAGGGGAGTTTGTCACCATCATGGGAAGCAGCGGTTCCGGTAAAACTACCCTGCTCAATATTCTTGGATGTCTGGACAAACCTACTTCGGGCAACTACCTGCTGGACGGTATCAATGTAAGCAGTTTGTCGCGCAACGAACTGGCGCGGTTACGCAATCATAAAATCGGGTTTGTATTCCAGGCATATAACCTGTTGCCGCGTACATCTGCCCTGGAAAATGTGGAACTGCCTTTGTTCTACAATCCGGAGCTGACGACCAAAGAGCGCAGGGACCGGGCATTGGGCGCACTGGAGTCTGTGAAGCTGGCCGATAGAGAAGGGCATACACCCAGCCAGCTTTCCGGCGGACAGCAGCAAAGAGTGGCTATTGCAAGGGCGCTGGTAAATCATCCGGTGATGATCCTGGCAGATGAGGCCACCGGTAACCTGGATACCCGCACTTCCTACGAAATTATGGCGCTTATGCAGGAGCTGAATCAGCAGGAAGGAAAAACGATTGTATTTGTAACACATGAGCCGGATATTGCCGCCTTCAGCAGCAGAACGATCATGTTGCGCGATGGGAAGGTGGTAAAAGATAGTAAGAACGAAAATGTACGCTCGGCAAAAGAAGCATTAGCATCTTTGCCGCCGGCAGAAGATTATTAATTAACCCGTAAGCATGAGTGCAATTAATCTCATAATGATCGCTCTAAGGGCTTTGCAGCGGAATAAACTCCGCGCATTCCTGACCATGCTGGGCATCATCATTGGTGTGGCAGCGGTGATTGCTATGGTAGCTATAGGCGAGGGTTCCAAGCAAAGTATTCAATCGCAGCTGGGTAATATGGGATCTAATATGATCACGATACTACCCAGCAGTAATGTGGCCGGAGGTGTACGAATAGGCGGTACCAGTTTTCAATCGCTCACCATTGCAGATGTACTGGCCATACAGAAAAATGCGGAGTACGTAAGTGGGGTGTCGCCGGTGGCCTCTACCAAAGGACAGGCGATTTATGGTGCGCTGAACTGGCCTACCACACTGCAAGGCGTGGCCCCTTCTTATTTTGATATCCGTAAACTTACCGTGAATGAGGGTATCAGTTTTTCTGATGCAGATGTAGCTACCGCCGCCAAAGTATGTTTACTGGGGCAAACAGTGATCAACAACCTGTTCCCCAGTGGCGAAAGCCCGGTAGGAAAGGTGATCCGGCTGGGCTCCATTCCCCTGCAGGTGATTGGCACGCTGGCGCCCAAAGGACAAAGCTCATTCGGGCAGGACCAGGACGATATCATTCTTACACCTTATACCACGGTACAAAAGCGTATCCTGGCCACTATTTATTTTCAGAGTATTTATGCCTCTGCTATCAATGAAGGTGCATCGGAAG
>NZ_DATCVJ010000237.1:0-2346 GCF_036566945.1 Chitinophaga sp.
GTAAATGATAAACATAGGGATGCTGATATAGGTATTATGATGGAAACAACAATACCGGCTTGCATTCTTAAACTGCCGGCGCAAAGCTTAAAAGTATATAAAAAATATAATTTGTCCATCAAGAATGGCTTTTACCCAAAACTCATGATAATTTCTTTAACCTTCCTTAACATTAAAGCAACCCTTATTAACCTCCTTTTGCCCAACGTCCAGCTACTTTCGTCATTGCTTACGAAGTAAACGCTGACTATGAAAAAAAACTACTTATTGCTCATCGCCTGCTGCTTTGCCTTTGCTGCACAGGCACAAAAAACGGGTTCCATCAAAGGAATGCTCCTGGATACCCTGGCTCATCAACCCGTTGCCTCCGCGACGATTACGTTGCTGAAAAAAAAGGATTCCTCGCTGGTGACCTTCACCATGACCAACAACAAAGGGAATTTTGAGCTGACGGGCGTCGCCCCCGGGGAGTACCGGCTGCTGATCACCCATGTGAAATACCATCCTATAAGCAAAACGATTACCCTGACGGCTGCAGAGCCAGACCTTCACCTGCCGGCGATGATATTACAGGACCTGAGCAGAACTTTGGATGAAGTAGTGGTGAATGCGGAATCTCCCCCTGTAACATTGGTGGGCGATACGGTGCAGTATAATGCCGGCTCTTTCAAAACCGTTCCCAATGCCAGTGTAGAGCAACTGCTCAAAAAATTGCCGGGGATACAGGTCAACAAAGACGGTACGGTAAAAGCGCAAGGGCAGGAAGTAAAACGCATCCTGGTAGATGGAAAGGAATTCTTTGGCACCGATCCAAAAATTGCCACCAAAAATCTACCTGCCGATGCCGTCGACAAAGTGCAGGTATATGATAAGTTAAGTGATGCCGCGCAGTTAACCGGCTTTGACGATGGCAACAGTGAAAAAACTATCAACCTAAAACTAAAACAGGATAAAAAGAAAGGCTGGTTTGGGAAAGCTACGGCCGGCGGCGGTACTAACGACCGGTATGATGGAAAATTCAACCTCAACTCCTTTAAGGGCGCCCGGCAGCTATCCGCCATTGGGATGGCCAACAACACCAATGCAGAAGGCTTTTCCTTTATGGACCTGATGAGCTTTAGCGGAGAATTAAACCGAATGAAACAAGGTGGTAATGGCAGTTTCGCCGTAAGTGCAGACGGTGCAGGCGGCGCCTTCATGGATGGCGGCACCGGCAATGGTATTAAAACGGTAGCAGGTGTTGGTATCAACTACAATAACCTGTTGGGTAAAAAAACCGAATTCACCAGCAACTACTTCTTTAACCACTACAACCCGCAACAGGAAACCGATGTACAGCGCCAGTATTTTCTGCCAGATTCTTCTTATTACTATCAGCAACATAGCAATAGCAACAATGTAAGCAACACACATCGGGCTAATCTGAGTGCAGATATTCAGATAGATTCTTCTCAATCGCTTAAATTCACCAGCTCCATTGGTTATCAGGAAAACCGTAGCAGTAGTCAAAGCATCTATAAAACCCTCGGTGAAGATCAACAGCCCGCGAATGATGGCTTCAGTAATAATCGGTCTTCCGGTAAAGGGAGTAATATTAGCAACGATATCCTGTACCGAAAAAAATTTAATCAGAAAGGCAGAACGTTCTCACTCGGGCTGCAGAGCAGTTTTAACAATACAGAAAGCAATGGCAGCCTGCTTTCTGTGAATCACTTTTATAACCGCAAACCGGCCTATGACTCCATTTACCAACATAATACGACTACAGGCGATATGAAGAGTTACAACCTGCACGCCGTATATACGGAACCGTTATTTAAACGATCGTTGCTCGAATTTAGTCTGGGTCGCAGCAGTACCCGCAGCACGGCAGATAAAACGACCTACGACTATGATCCCGGGACCGGCAAATTTGATCACCTGAACACAGACCTTACCAATGATTTTGAAAACACCTACGGCTATACGAATGCCGGATTCCGGCTGCGTACCAAACAGAAAAAATTCAGTCTTGCTGCGGGGATCAACTGGCAACAGGCCGCCCTGGAAGGCAATGTCATGGCCGGAACCAAAGATTCCGTTATCCGCAAAATATTTGACAATTTATTGCCATCACTGCGGTTTAAATATGATTTTACCCGTTACCGCAACCTTAGTATCAACTACACGGCAATCACCAATCAGCCTAATATGTCGCAGCTGCAACCCGTTCCGGACATCAGCGATCCACTCAATATCCGGGAGGGTAACCCTTATCTGAAGCCGGAGTTTACACATCTTGCGCAGTTGAGCTTTATGGCCGTAGATCCTTTCCGGAATAAAAACCTGTTCGCTTTTTTCAATCTG
>NZ_DATCVJ010000238.1:0-2764 GCF_036566945.1 Chitinophaga sp.
TAAGTGTGGTAACTCAAACTTAACTAATATGGGTGGTTCTTTGGAACTGCCCTTTTTTTGTACCTTCTAATTAAGATTTACCCGGACAACAATGATTTAAAATCCTTTTTATGCAATCGCTTATACCATGGCAGCTACTGCGTATGTGCTGCGTTCTCCTGGTGCTGGCGGGATCCGCAGCCGCACAGCCCACCGTTATTACGGGGCGGGTAATGGATCGGCCGGTACGGAATGTATCGCTGGCGTACTGGTATGACCCGGGTATTTCCGTGGCGTATACGCAGGATACCTTATTAAAACAGGATTCTTTTTATTTCCGTTTGCCATTGTCTGCCAGCAGGCAGGTATTTTTTTATGTAGATGCCGGTAGCGGATATCAGTTTTATGGGCTGATCCGGGAGGGCGACAGTATTCATATTGGTATGCGGGGAGATAGTTTGATGCTCACTGGCAGGGGAGCGGTTGTTGGCAGGGCGATGTATGCGGCGCAGCGGGAGCTGGCCGGGGTGGTGATACCGGCGAAGGCCCCGGCGCAGATACTGGCGGCGGCATACCGGGAGCAGCTGTTGAGCAGCAGCCGGGTATTAAAGATGTATCGCGATAGCATGAGTACGGTAACCTGGGCTTTGATCAATGCACATATACAGGGGGAGGCGGGAGCGAAACTACTGAGTACTTTATGGAAATTGCCGCCGGGGCCGGACAGTACTTTGGAAGAGCGGCAGGTACGTTTTTATCAGCGGGAAATTTTACCGGCACTCCCGGTAATTACTCCGTCGGATACAACGGCGATGGCTATACGATTTTTAAGTTATTTGTTACAAAAAGCAGAAGCAGATTATTTTATACAACATCGTTTCGAATGTAATAGCAGGGCTATTTATGAATGGATTAAAACCCATTACAGTGGTCGTTTTCGGGATAAGCTACTGGCACATGCACTTACACTGGGATTTGCCGCCGGTAATCAACCGGAAGAGCAGGAGTGGTGTGTGCGGGACTATCTCTCACTGGCACAGGATGAAGCCTGCAAACAGGCCATAGGAAAGATTTACGGGAGATCCAGGAAAGGCATTAGTAAGGGGAGTGTGGCACCTGCTTTTAGTTTTCCCGACCGGCAAGGGAAGTTGGTGAGCTTGCAGCAATTCAGCGGAAAGGTAGTGTTACTGCACTTCTATAACAGTACAGATTCATTGAAGAAGATCCTTTCTGAAGTGAAAACATGCTTCAATGATGGTACCGTTTCCTTTGTGAATATTTGCTGCAATGGCAATGCTGTAAAGGATTTGCCTGGATGGTTGCTGTATGCTGATGAACAGCATCAGGAGGTGCTGGCGCAATATAATATCAGCAAATATCCTTCCCTGATAGTAGTAGGAAAGAATGGAAAAGTATATGCTACCAGACCGCCGGATCCCGCAGCAGATCACGGTACAGCACTTACCAACATTATCTATGAAGCATTACTGCAGTGAGTATTTATTTTGCAGTGGTGAACCAATAAAAAGAACATACTAACGTTTAATATCCGTACGCAGATAGACCGCATCAGCGCCATTGTCCTGCAGCTAAATTTTGAAAAACCCGTTTAAACCAGTTTGTTAATATTTACATTTAAATATATATATGAGAATGCTGGTTTAATAAAGACACAAATCGTATATTCAGTAAATAACCGTTAAGACCCCTCTATGCCACATGCCAAAGCGTTATTTTGACAGACTACAGACCATTGATTACCTCATCAGGATCAAAGGGACCGGTAAGCCAGCTCAGTTAGCCAAGCGGCTTCGTATTTCTGAAAGAACACTCTATGAATTCCTCAAAATGATGAAGGAGTTAGGTGCTCCCATTGAGTACGACCGGTACAAAGAAAGTTACTACTACTCAGAAAAAGGCGGATTCAACGTCAGGTTCTCAAAAAACCTGATTACCGTGAGTACGATGTTACTTTTATTCCTGCACATTTGGTAAACATGGTCCGCGCACAGACCAGTTAACCGGCCTCCCTGTTAGCTTTCCTGCGCTCACGCTGCCCGCCTTCGGGCCTTAGATCTGTTAACTCAGCTGTTAATTCAGTTGTTACATGATCTTTTATGTAAGCCTCCTTAAGTGGTGGACAGGAAAGGTTTTGCCTTTTTGAGGCAAGGACTTTAACTGTCCACCTTCTTTTTCCATAATACTTAACATTGGATTAACTGTTCCTACCTTAAATAAATCCAATTTTACCCTGAAGTACAATGTCAGCTTTTGATAAAGTATTATGCGAATAATAACTCTTTTTTCATAACGCGGTTTAGATTAGATTTTAGATAATACGCGGGTTTCTATTCAGTCACCTGCAATACCTAAATCTTCTGGGTCCGCGGGCAACTGACTCGGGTAATTTTCCGTACGCGTTAATGACCAAAATCGGCTCTATGGTACTAAACTGTATTATTTTGGGTAATGACCCGGAGGGATTCGGGGAGCTGGAGCATTTTTTATCTGCTATCCCATACGTTTACCTGGTAGGTCGCTGCCCCACCATGGAAGACGCACGTTTCTGGCTGGAAGCTCAAACCATAGATGTGTTAATTGTTGGAAGCTACGAAGATCCGCTCCCGCCGCCACCCGGCCCACAAGATGTGCTGCCGGTGATGATGATGACCTACATGGATGATCCGCCAGGTGGCTTCGACTTTATGCCGGCCGGTCTCCTGCAGTTGCCTTTTACCCAAATAGCATTGAACGACGTAATCTCTAAAATATACAAAACCATAGA
>NZ_DATCVJ010000239.1:0-5196 GCF_036566945.1 Chitinophaga sp.
TCTCTGCGTGAGTCCATAGATATGATATGATTGCGTGGTTTACATTGTTCGCGTCAACAAAATAAAAAACAATATCAAAGAATGCAATGGCTCCGCTCATTATTTATCTGTTATGTTTCCTGAAATTTTCCGGCGACATATCTGTATGTTTTTTAAAGAAGGTAGCAAAATAAGAGGCGCTTTCAAACCCCAGCTGGTCGGCTATTTCCCCAACTGACAACCAGGTGTGATACAGGAGTCGTTGTGCTTCTATGACCACTCTTTTGCGTATGAGTTCACCGCTGGAAATATGCCGGAATTCCTGACATAATTTATTCAGGTAGTTAGTAGTGATATGCAATTGTGCAGCATAAAACGAAGGAGTTTTATGTGTGTGATAATGTGCTTCCAGCAGTGTTTCAAAGCGTCTTATTTTTTCATCCCTGTTGTTGGTTCTTTCCGGCTCGCGATGGCCGCTGGAAGATTGGTCCAGGGTACAAAGCAGGATATTGAGGTAGGAACGCAATACCCTGCCGCTGCATGTATACTGATGATGAAACTCCTGCAGCATCAGCCCGGAGAGCAGTTGCCACTTTTGGAAGGCCATATCTTCCAATGGTATATAACTACCAGATTGCTTTGCCAGAAAAGAGAACTGGTATAATACGTTGTTGTTGTTGTAGCGCAGTGAAAAAAAATCTTCTGTAAAACAAATCACCTGGCCTTGTTGCAGCTGCATACTGCATATGCTGTTGGGTTTGATGCAGATGATACCAGGTTGGGTGAGGTGAATGGTTTTGTTGTCTATCACCACCACGCCTTCCGTGGCATTAGTGCAAAGCAGCAGGTAGCAGGACAGCCGGTAAGGCTGATCCTGCAAAGCGTATTGTTTCATCATCTCGGCCACGCTACCTGTCCAGAAAAAATTATTGTTGCCCATCGTTACGAGCGCCATTTCCTTCCCTTTCATGTCAGAACAAATAAGTAACGTGTACCATGGCCCTGTTGCCTGCCTTTACACGCATGTCTGCCATTTGCTGGGAAATAACCGGCTGGAAGTTTACACCAGCCGAAACAGATCCAAAAGTGGCTTCTATGCCGGTTGTGGCCAGCAAGGAATATCCTCCGGAGATATCTACCTTGACCTGGGCTGCTTCCCGGTCTTTGTTGGCCGTTTCATATAAGAGGCCGGCGTTGGGGGCCAACGTTATTGTTGGGGCCAGCCTGATTTTGTAATAGGCCAGCACATTGGCGGTGAATTTGTTGCCGTAGCGATAATCGTATTTGTTGGCGGTATTGATCTTGTAACTTACATTGGTATTAATGCCCATATCCATCAACCGCACATCATAAACCGCATTGAGCGTGAAGTCGACACTACCGGTGCCCAGCTGAAAATTGTTGGGGGCCTCTTCATTTTCTTTGCGTGCTGCCGGCTCATACCTGCCGGCAGGCAGTTTTATACCTCCTCCTATCCAGAGTGATTGTACCAGTAATTTGTTGTGCCGCGTGGTATGCTGCTGATCGAACAACTGATAGTAGCCTACAGCCGCCACATCTCCCAAACCGGCTTTGCGCATGGTGTTGCCCTGGTTTTCCCGGCTGTTGATATTGAGTGGTACAAAGGTTAGCACCCGGAAACGGTGGCCTATATTCCAGCCTCCCCATAACTCGGCCGTCTGGTAGGTTTCATCGGTGGTGAGATAAGAAGTAGTACCACCGGGGCCCAGATGGGAGCGCATGGTTTTGTACTGGTATCGCAATCCTACAAATCGTTTTTTAAAATCCGGCAGGAGGCCGATATAATAACTGCCTACCCCACAACCACAAATGTCGCAGGCGCGGATTTCGTAAAAGCCGTTGAGCAGGCATATCAGGAAGATGATTATTTTTTTCATGGGTCGTCTTTTATGGTGCTTCCTCTGAGAATCTTTTATCATTAATAAATGTGGGATCGTTTAGTGTTTGCAGAAATGCCAGCAGCTGTTCCTGTTCTGCTGGTGTAAAGGAAAATCCGGTACGTCCGTTTTGCTTCAGCAGCGGGTCCAGCGTGGGCATGTCCTGCACTTCCGAAGTGTAGTGGCGTAGTACAGCGGGCAATGCGTAAAAACGGCCGTCGTGCATATAGGGAGCAGTATACGCCAGGTTGCGCAGGCTCGGTACTTTGAACGTATACTTATCTGCCGCATTGAGCGTGATGGCGTAACGGCCTTCATCATTGTTGGGGCCTACCCCGAGGCCATTGTTACGAAACGACTGGTCTGTAAACAGGGGCTCCCGGTGGCAATTGCTGCAATGTTGCTGATACAGCGCATATCCCTGTTGCTCTGTGGCGGTAAAGTGTACGCCTTGTTGCCGCTGTACACTGTCGTATTTCGATTGATCGCTGACCAGCATCACCATGAACTGCGACAAGGCCTTCATCATGCGTGCCGTGGTAATGTCTGTGCTGCCGAAAGCCTTTTGGAACAGGGCCGGATAAGGAGGCGTGTTGCGTAACTTCAGCAATACATTCTCCATCGTTTCATCCATTTCCACCGGGTTGGTGATGGGTACAAGTGGTTGCAGGTCCAGATCAAATACGCCTCCATCCCACATGAAGCTGGTATTCCAGGCCAGGTTCATGATGGGCGGGGAATTGCGGCTGCCCAACCGATCATCTATGCCATGACTCACATCATGTCCATGATGCGTGAACGCGGAAGTTTGTAAATGACAGAAGCCGCAGGAAATAGTATTGTTGCGGGAAAGTCGTGGTTCATAAAACAATTTCCTTCCCAGCTCAAAGCCTTCTTTTGTAATGGAATTATTTTCGAATTTATACACGGTCGCCGGGAACCCAGCTGGTGGCCGGAATCCGATGAAGGCGATGAGCTGTTCACTCTTACTACAGGCCAGCAGAAATATAGCCATGCCCGTTAGGATCAGCCAATGTTGCTTGCTCATATCGCTTAGTTTTCCGTATGATCGTGGTGAAACATCTGTAAGTAGTTAGCGGATATATTGGTGCTGAAGTCACTGAACATCACAGTAGGATTGGCAGCAATGCTGATATTTTTAACGCCGTTAAACATTTTCAGGATGTCTACCATCAGGTGAATATTGGCTTCGCGGCCTTGTCTGACTTTGGCGATGCCCCCTGCAGAAAGATCTACCGTGATGGTTTTAATATTATTGAGCGTAGGTGCATTATAGCCACCGAAGCCACCTATATGATAACGGAACTTGTGCTGACCGCTGGGATCGAGCGGTGCAGCTGCGGCGGCTCCTTCCATTTTAAAAAAGATATAGCCGCTGTTCCAGCCCCAATACATACCGTCCATACCGCCCGCCGGATTCAATACACCCACTCTTTTGCTGATGTCCATGGTACTGCGTAAACTATCTACGCCCAAAATAAAGGTGAGCATACTGTAATCGCCTTCCGGCACTTTTACTTTTACGAATTGTGAAGCCGCATCAGCTTCAGACACGAGGAAATAACTACTGTCCTGCTGCACGGTATAAGTAGTTCCCTGGCTGTTTTTCACCTGTATATTGCTGATATAGTACTGCAACAGGGAGACTTTAAACGGTTCTCCGGCAGCATTGGTATAGGTGCCGGTATTGAGCTGGAGATTTTTATCTCCGGCGATGTTATCAAATTGTACCGACAAGGTAGCTTTCGCGTTGGTATCTGCCGAAGGCTTATTATCCTCTTTTTTACAGGCGGTGAAAGTGGTTAACAGCAGGATAGTGCTGTATATGGTGTGTTTAAAATGTTGCATGGTATTTATTTTTTTGCGGGCAGGCAATAGCCAGCCTCCCGCCTGCAGGTGCGCAGGTAGTGTAAAGGCAATAAGAGGGCTGTAGTACAGCCGGAGTACATGTCGTGACGATTAAAACAACAAGAAAAACTCAGGCCATGGGAGGGCGAAACAGGCCAGTGGGTTGATCTATGGGGGCACCTATGCAATAGGGATGCAGATAGTTTTTAGCAGAAGGGGAAGACGCGGGCTTCAGGGAAGTGGGTTGTTCCCAGGCGGCATAAAATATTTCGCTCCGGTGATCTTTGCGCTCCGGATTGTCCTGGTCACGCTTGTCTTCCTCGTTCAATTTTTTGTTAAGGTGACATTTACCATTACAATGCATCGCAGGTTTATCCCGGTTCTCACATAAATTGGCCGCAATATATTCCTGGTTAATATAAAAATCGAGCATCACGAAATAACGGCCTGAGAGCTGGCAAAGCCAGATCAGCATTAAAAAGACCGTTATGAATAGTTTCCGCATGCTACAAGTGTATTACTAAAATCCTTTGATGTGCAAAAGTACGGATAAACAATGCTACGATCGTATGAAAAACGGGACTATTATTTAATTTTTCATGCTTTTGTTTTGAGGGTATGCCATTCGTGGGCAGTTTTAGTCATGAGCAGGGCATTATCGAATTGCACGGTTCCTTTTTCAAACAGGCTGGTATTGTCGAAGAAACTGGAAGATACCTGCATCATGCGTAGCGGCGTCAGTTCCCAGGTATAGGTATTCAACCGCAGGCCATCGAATGTTTGTTTGTTATTGGGAGAATATCCGGTGGCACCTTTGGCAAAGAAGTCGGACGCATTCGTCAGCGTTTCAAAGATAGAATCAGGAGGAAATTCGTTCGTGGCCCTGGCATCAATAGAAATGCGGGTAGCATCCTCGCTGGTAAAGTCGATATGATAATGCCCCTTTTCTTCGAGGACATTAAACCGGGCATGATGATGTTTCCCGGGAAACAATCTGCCTCCGGCAAAAACATTCCACCGGGAAGAGGTATCGCGGCGGGGAATGTACACACCTTCTTTGATCCCGCCATCTTCCTCCCACTCTACCGCAATGCGGTGGGCGCCGTTTTCGGACGACAGTCCTATAAAGTCGGGCCAGCCTTTGGGTTTGATATGTTTTAGCCTGATGAGGCAAATGCCGGCAATGGCTTTGCCCTTATATATTTTAGGCCGGAAAGGTGCGGGCAGGATTTGCTGGATGGCTTCCGGTGCTACGGTAAAGTTTACAAGCACGCGCCGGTCAATATAGCCATGTATAACGGGTAATTGCATAATCAGGTAAGGATGTATGGTAAGATACTGCATTCTGCTGCTTGTGGCAGATAAAATTTGCATCCTGATGTGTTGATACGGGAATATTCCCGATTTTTCTGCTCTATAAATAAAAATTGAACAACTGTTTTGAAAAGTT
>NZ_DATCVJ010000240.1:0-5841 GCF_036566945.1 Chitinophaga sp.
CGGCCGGCCGGAAGTCCCTGATACTTTGCAGCAACAATATTTTGATGAGCTGGAACTAAAGCACCTGAGCAGCTCCGGTATTATCTACGGCGTAATAGCCGGTATGCAGGCCTGGGCAGATGCACAATTGCCACTGCCCAAGGCAGATCTGGTCGACTGGGACAGTGGCACGGTGTTTGGCGCCGGCACGTCTGGTGTCGATAAATTCCGCGAGGCCATTTATAAGGTAGATGAATTACAGGTACGTCGTTTAGGCAGTACCGCAGTTACGCAAACCATGGCGAGTGGCATCAGTGCTTTCCTGGGTGGTAAGCTGGGACTGGGTAACCAGGTGACCACTAATTCTTCCGCCTGTACTACTGGTGCAGAAAGTGTGTTGATGGCCTATGAACGTATTAGGTACGGCCACGCCAAACGTATGCTGGCAGGTAGTACCAGCGATAGTGGTCCTTATATATGGGGCGGCTTTGATGCCATGAAAGTGTGTACGTTTAAACATAACGATACGCCTGCAGCAGGGTCAAGACCCATGAGTGCCAGTGCCAGCGGTATTGTGCCGGGAAGTGGCGCCGGCGCGCTGTTACTGGAATCGCTGGATAGTGCATTGGAACGCAATGCGCCCATTTATGCGGAAGTATTGGGCGGCAATATTAACTCGGGCGGACAACGCAACGGTGGCAGCATGACAGCTCCCAATCCGGCAGCGGTGCAGCGTTGTATCAAAGCTGCGCTGGTGCAGGCCGGTGTGTCGGGAAGCGATATAGATCTGATTAATGGACATCTCACCGCTACGGGTAAAGATGCGGAAGAAGTAAGGAACTGGTGTGCTGCGCTGGAACGGAACGGAAAAGATTTTCCTTATCTCAATGCGCTGAAGTCGATGGTAGGCCATTGTTTGAGCGCTTCCGGCAGTATTGAGCTGGTAGCCGCTGCGCTGCAGCTGAAAGAGGGATTTGTATTTCCTAATATTAACTGCGAAGATCTGCACCCGGAAATAGCCGCCATAGTAGATCCGGAAAGAATTCCACAGCAGCTGTTGTATAAAGACATACATTTAGTGGCGAAAGCAAGCTTTGGTTTTGGAGATGTAAACGCCTGTATTATATTGAAAAAATACCTGGAACCATAAACGATTTAAACATGGATCAAGAAACATTCATTGCGCAATTAAGAGACATAGTAAGGCCCTACGCGAAGAATCAGGAAGCCCTGGCACAAATCAACATTTCCACTGATTTTATTAACGACCTGAAAATTAATTCCGCCAATCTGGTAGATGTAGTACTGGATGTGGAAGAAAAGTATGATATCGTTATTGAGAATGAAGAAATGGAACGTATGCTCAATGTGCAGGCTGCCATGGATATTGTGGAAGCAAAGCTGAAGGAAAAGTGATAGGCAACGACATCGTTGACCTTCACCTGGCGGAGCGCGAAAGTAATATTTACCGCCATGGTTTCCGGGACAAATTGTTTTTGCCCCATGAAAAAGATATGATCACAAAGGCCGCCCATCCTGCGACCATGCTGTGGTTGCTTTGGTCCTGCAAAGAATCCGTGTATAAAATCATTCACCGCAATACCCGCGAAAGAAAGTTTGCGCCGCAGCAGTTGGCGTGTTCTCTTTCTCAATATACTGGCACCGCCGCTGCCGGTACCGTTGTTTATCAACAACAGCTGTATTATTTCCAAAGCAGGCAGATAGGCTCCTGTATTCATACCCACGCTGCCGTGAATACTTCCCTGCTGCAGGAAGCGCGCATTTTTACACAGTACCATCTAAGGCCCGATTATTTGCAGCAAATACTTACTGCGGAGGAGGGATTTTATAAAGATGAATATGGAGTACCGTTTATTCATGACCGTTATACCGGCGAAAGCCGGCCCGTTTCTGTGAGCCATCATGGAAAATATGTGGGAGTTGTGAAACTGCCGAAATTTTTTAGTTAGCAGAAAGCAAAAAGCCGAATGCAAAAAGCCATCGAAGCGACCACGAATTTACCCTCCGCTTCAGTGGCTTTTTGCTTTCCGCCTTCTGCTTTTTGCTTTCTTGTAGGTATGTATGTACATATTGGTAAGATAGTGTCAAATAGAGTCAATATAGTATCGAAATGGTAAGTGTTAATGCCCGATATTTACCACAGACAAAAGAAACAACCAACAGCTATAGTGATTGAGCATCAGCAGGTATCCCTGCTATGTAGTGTAATTACCGCGATTATCAAAATTAGTGCGCAATGAACATTTAATTCAGAAAGTATGTTCCAACGTTATGTAAGACTGACTGTCTGCTTCCTGGCTGTATTATCTGCTTGTAACAGTGGAGGCACAGACGATAAACAGGAAGAGAAGTTACCTGAAATTGTAGACTACAATTTCAATATCCGCCCTATCTTATCTGATAAGTGCTACGCTTGTCATGGTCCTGACGCCAATAAACGGGAGGCCGGTTTGCGGCTGGATATTGCCGACAGCGCCTATAAAGCCTTGAAAGAAACACCGGGAGCGCATGCGCTGGTGCCGGGAAATCCGATGGCATCGGCCGTATATCAACGTATCAGCACAAAAGATACCTCGATGCGTATGCCGCCACCTTCCTCCAATATGTCGCTCACCAATTATGAAGTTAAACTCATTGAGAAGTGGATTAAGCAAGGCGCACAATACAAGCCTCACTGGGCCTTTGTGGCGCCGGTGGCACCTGCATTGCCGGCGGTTAATAATACACAGTGGCCGCGCAATGAAATAGACAGGTTTGTACTGGCCCATATGGAAACAAAAGGGCTGGAACCCAATCCGGTAGCGGATCATGAAAGACTCCTGAAGCGTGTTTGTCTGGATTTGACGGGCTTGCCTCCTTCTCCGGAAAGAATGGCCCGCTTTGCAAAAGATACCAGTGCACAAGGGTATGAGCGTATGGTAGATGAATTGCTGCAGGATACGGCCTATGGTGAAAAAATGGCGATCCACTGGATGGACGTTGCCCGCTATGCCGACTCTCACGGCTACCAGGATGATAACTACCGTAGTATGTGGCCCTGGCGTGACTGGGTGATTCATGCATTCAATGAAAACCTGTCTTACAAAGATTTTATTACCTGGCAGCTGGCCGGCGATATCATGCCCAATTCTACCCGGGAACAATTGCTGGCATCCGGCTATAACCGTAATCATAAAATCACCGAAGAAGGTGGTGTGATAGATGAAGAGTATCGCATAGAATACGTAACAGACCGGACGAATGCCTTTGGCAAAAGTTTACTGGGTATCACTATTGAATGCGCACACTGTCATGATCACAAGTATGATCCTTTTTCACAGAAAGAATATTATGAGCTCTTCGCCTTCTTTAATAATGTAACAGAAGTAGGATTGCAGTCTTCCGTAGGTGGCCCTGAAACCTACGCCAAGAAGCCGTTTATGGAGATCACCAAAGAAGATCTCAAAGGGGTATTACATTTTATCAATAAACAGGATACCAATAAACTGATTGTATCGGTGATGGGCGAAAGAGATACCACCCGGAAAACGTATATCCTTGGCCGTGGTAACTATGATAACCCAACGCTGGAAGTAACACCGGAAACACCGCATTCTGTGCTGCCTTTTGATACGAAGCAGTATCCGGCTAACCGTTTAGGATTGGCGGAGTGGTTGTTTGATAAACGCAATCCACTCACCGCAAGGGTTTTCGTGAACCAGCAATGGCAGGAAATCTTTGGCCGGGGCATTGTTAAAAGTACCGGCGATTTTGGTATGCAGGGAGATCTGCCCACTAATCCGCAGCTGCTCGACTGGCTGGCAACAGACTTTGCACAGCATGGCTGGGATATAAAACGGCTCATGAAACAACTGGTGATGTCGGCTACTTATCGCCAGTCGGCCGTAACCTCCAAAGAAAAACAAAAGATAGATCCGGAAAATATTTACCTCTCCCGTGGCCCACGTTTTCGCCTGCCGGCAGAACTGGTGCGTGACCTGGTATTACAAAGCAGTGGCTTGCTGGTGCATACCATCGGAGGCCCGAGTGTGAAGCCTTATCAACCGAAAGGATTATGGGAAATGGCCACGTCGGGTAGGGGAATTCTGGCCAGCTATAAGCAGGATCATGGTGAAAGTCTTTACCGCAGAGGGTTGTACACGTTTATAAAACGTACCGTTCCACCGCCTTCCATGATGATCTTTGATGCCAGCAATCGTGATCAGTGTGAAGTAAAACGCAGCAGCACTAACACGCCATTACAGGCGTTGATTATGCTGAATGATCCTACGGTGCTGGAAGCCTCCAGGGTGCTGGCTTCCAGGCTATTGGAAAAAGATAAGAATACCGCTAAGAATATTGAACAGGCATTTCGTTTAATTGTTTGCCGCACACCGGAACAACGCGAGCTGGCGCTTTTACAAAAGTATTATGACCAGCAACAGCAGTTGTATAAGCAACAGCCGGCCAGCGCAGTGAAGCTGCTGCATAATGGAGAGTATCCGATGGCCACCAACCTGGATAACGCTTCATGGGCAGCGATGATGCAGGTGATCACAACGATCTATAACCTGGAAGAAACCTTATCTAAAACATAACCGGGCAGTCACCCTTTCAAATATCGGAAGATGAAAAACGAATTTATAGAACATCACCTGAATATGAACCGCCGCAAATTCCTGTCACGACTGAGTTTGGGCGTGGGAAGTCTGGCGCTGGGTTCTTTGCTGATACCAGATATTTTTAGTAAAACCGGTGTGGATGAAGCGCCGTTTATTCCAGGTATGCCGCATTTTGCGCCGAAAGCCAAAAGAATTATTTACCTGTTTCAGAATGGTGCGCCTTCACAGCTGGAGAGCTTCGACTATAAGCCGAAGCTGCGGGAAATGATGGGGCAGGAGCTGCCACCATCGATCCGTATGGGGCAACGTTTAACGGGGATGACTTCCGGGCAGACCTCCTTTCCGCTGGTAGGTTCTCACTATGATTTCAAACAATATGGTGAATCCCGTGCCTGGATCAGTGATTTGTTTCCGCACACAGCCAAAGTAGTGGATGATATCTGCATCGTTAAATCGATGTTTACAGAAGCCATCAATCATGATCCGGCACTGACGTTTTTCCAGACGGGCGCACAGCAGGGTAACCGCGCCAGCTTTGGCTCCTGGATGAGTTATGGGCTGGGAAGTGAAAACAAAAACCTGCCTGCCTTTTGTGTGTTGTTGTCGAGAGGTAAAGGAAACGGGCAAGGGGTATATTCCAAATTATGGTCCAATGGATTTTTGGATAGCATTCATCAGGGGGTGCAGTTCAGCAGTGGGGAAAGCCCCGTGTTATACCTGAATAATCCGGAAGGTATTGACATGGCCAATCGCCGGCAGATGCTGGACCAGTTGGCCGCCTTGAATGAGCAGTCGTTTAAAGAATTCGGTGATCCGGAAATCAATACAAAAATTCAGCAGTATGAGATGGCGTATCGCATGCAAACGGCGGTACCTGAACTGACGGATCTCTCTAAAGAATCGGATGATATCATTAAGTTGTATGGACCGGAATGCTTGGTACCAGGCACTTTCGCGGCCAATTGTTTATTATCCAGGAAGCTTTCTGAAAGTGGCGTACGTTTTATTCAGCTGTATCACCAGGGATGGGATCAGCATGGCAATCTGCCGAACGAAATGGCGGGGCAGGCGAAAGATGTAGACCGGGCATCGGCTGCACTGATCACGGATCTGAAACAGCGTGGCCTGCTGGATGAAACACTGGTGATCTGGGGCGGTGAATTTGGCCGCACTAATTTCTGCCAGGGTAAAATGACGGCCGATAACTACGGCCGCGATCATCATCCGCGCTGCTTCTCCA
>NZ_DATCVJ010000241.1:0-16047 GCF_036566945.1 Chitinophaga sp.
TTCTTTCGCCAGTCAGCATGGCGCCACGGTATACCTGCTCACCGGCAAAATCCGGGTAGGCAAATCTTACCACTCCGCCACCGACAACCAACCGGAAATACTGGAGCGCGGCCAAATGATCCTGGCCAATAATGAAATAGACCTGATGGAAAAAGAAACCTATCATCCGGAAGAACTGGAAACCTGGTTATCCGATACCCTTACTATTCAAAATGCCAATCCAATGGCATTGAGCAGGCTGCTGGAAGAGTGGTTTGGTGTAGAAATAGAAATGAAGGGAGACGCCTCCAAATCACCCGTTATTACAGAAGCACGTTTTTACCATGCTACCCTGGAGGAGGTATTGCATAACCTGGGAGAACAACAACATTTCAAGTACAAAATATCTGACAATAAAGCGGTGATTACTTTTTAGTATATCCGTTAACGTTAGTTAAAATAAAGGAGCGACTCAAAAATGAGCGGCTCCTTTATTTTTCAGGATCGTTGCAAGTGATTAATACAAGCGATCTACCCTGCTGATTGAGAAAGGGTATTAATTATTTTGAAAGATAATAACGTTATCAAATTCTTCTATTTTCTGTATAATAAAAAGGCTATCATTGAAATAGTCCATATCGAAATCTTGTTCTCCCCAAATTTCAAAACGGCTGGCACTTTGCGCGAGTGCTGTTTTATCGAAAGGCGCTTCATTCCAATCCAGTGCCTGCTCTTCCGCCAGCTCCCTGGCTTCTGTGTTTACATGCGCTTCCGCCGAAAACACAATATGGAAGGTGTAGTCATCCTGAAAACGTACACTGATGTCGTTTCCATTTATGCTGATGACTGGCTGATCATCGATTACCGGTTTTGAATAAAAGTCGGTTAGCTCGTTTTTCAGTGTGTTGATGTTTGCGTTGGAGCCTGGCAGTATAAATGCCAGATAAGAATAAAATGAATTTGCCATTCGGTGATACGTTTAAAACAATGATTACTTTTAAGTATATCCGTTACCGTGAATGTCTTATTTTTCTGTTGAAAGAAAAAATAGCAGTGTCCGGATTTTTCTTTCCCTGCACAAGATCTGCGATAATATTAGCGGCGATCTGGCTGAAGGTGATACCGTTGCCGCCAAAGCCCAATGCAAAATAGGTATGTGGCATAGGGGGAAAGGCGCCGATGAATGGCAGACCATCTTCTGTAGATCCGAAAGTGCCTGTCCATTTGAATTCCGGATGAAAGCGAATGTCCGGAAACTTCTTACGCAGGTCTTTTTCCAGTGCGGCAGCTTTGCGATGAATCAGTTTATCACGCCTCGTGGGGTTATAAAAAGGTTCGTCTCTTCCACCCACCAGTACCCGATGGTCGCTGGTAACGCGCATGTAGAGATAGGGCGATTTTGTTTCCCAGATCAGGCAATCGTTGTACCACTGTTCTTCCGCATGATTAGGTTCGCTTACTACGGCGTAGGTGGCGTTAAGTTTAAGCAGGGGTAGTTTTATATACTGCAGCACTTCGTAGCCTGTCGCTATGACTACGTAACGGGCGGTGATGGTTTGTCCATGGGCTGTTTTCAGGACCACACTCCGTGGACGGAATTCCATATCCACCACCGCAGTACGGTCATATACCGCCCCACCGTGGCGGATATTATGCTGGTGGAGGGCATGCGACAACAGGTAAGCATCTGTTTGTGCGGCGGTATGCGAATAAATAGCCGCGGGGGCGGAAAAACCCATCTTATCCAGTACCACAGCTTCCTCCCACCATTCCATTTTGAGGCCCAGCGCTTTACGGGCGGCATATTCCTTCCGGAGCCAGGACACATCTTTGCGGTAGGAGGCCAGGTAGAGACTGTGCTTTTTTTCAAAATGAGGGAAGCGCAATGCTTTACAAATGCGTTCCAGTTCGCCGATAGATGCCGCGCAAAGCTCATAGGCGCTGTTGGCGGCGGCCACCCCAACTTTTTCCTGCAATTGGTATAGAGGGGTATCAATTTCGTACTGCAGCAGGGAAGTACTCGCAGCGGTACTGCCCAGCCCAATGGTACGGGCATCCACTACTACATTGGAGATACCCGCTTTCGTTAGCGCATACGCGGTTAGAGCGCCTGAAATACCGCCGCCTATCACTGCCACGTCTGTACGAATATCCGTTTCCAGCCAGGGGTAGTTGAAAGGGAGGCCATTGCGGATGAGTGAATAAGGGTAACCTGACTGAAGATCCATACGGCTGATTTTACAAAACCTGCACCAAAGAATTTCGTAACTTCTCCCTACAAAATACAACTGTTATGAAAAAAGGATTCTTCGTAACCGGATTATTATTATGTATGGTTGGGAGTGCTTTTGCACAAACAGCGCCTTGTTGCCATACGGATGCCATCACGGAATTTGCGACCCTTGCCAACCGGGAAGATTTTCGCATGGCGCATAAAGACCCGTTGCCTTATACGTATCAGGGCACAACCGGTGCCGATATTACCTTTAGCACCGCCGACGGCAAACCGGCTCATGGCTTTCTCTTTAAAGCCAGCACTGCTACCGACCGGTACTTGCTGGTATACCAGGAATGGTATGGGTTGAACGACTACATCAAAAAGCAATCTGAAAAGTTATACAATGACCTGGAAGGAAAAGTAAATGTGCTGGCGGTGGACATGTATGATCAACAGGTAGCTACCAACCGTCAGGATGCCGCCAAATTAATGCAGGGAGCCTCTAAAGAACGATTGGGCGCCATCATGCGGGGGGCAATCGCCTACGCCGGAAAATCGGCTAAAATAGCGTCTATTGGCTGGTGTTTTGGCGGAGGCATTTCGTTGCAGTCGGGACTGCTGGCAGGCGCACAAAATATTGGTGTGGTGATGTATTATGGCATGCCGGAAAAAGACGTAAATACACTGCGTACTTTACAAGCCCCGGTGTTGGGCTTCTTCGGTAATAAAGACAAAGGCATTACACCACAGGTAGTAGATGAATTTGAAAAAAACATGCAGGAAGCGGGGAAAACGTTAACGGCTAAACGCTATGATGCGGATCATGGTTTTGCAAATCCCAGCAACCCTATTTTTGACAGTGTTGCTACAGAAGATGCTTACGTACATGCGTTGGCGTTTCTGAAAAAAGTGTTTGCGTTGTGATGGATATGAGCGAGTTTTTGTCTTTCCCAGGATTATACTGATTTAGATGATTTTCCAGATTTTTACTTTTGGATTTTAGGATTAAAAGATTAGCGAAGACCAATGAGATTATTCTCGCAGGTCTTCGCTAATCTTTTAAATTTTTTCTAATCCTGAAAACAAAATCTGGAAAATCATCTAAATCAGTATAATCCTGAGTAAGACAAAAACTCGCAGGCTTTATATTGTTGCGCCAACTCTCAGCAGCAGTTCTTTTGTTTTCTTGATGCCTTCTTCTTCCGACAGTCTTTCTCCTTCATATTCAATACCCATAAAGCCGGAGAAATTAGCGTCTTTTACAATCTTCAGGATGCGGGCATAGTCGATGGTTGTTTCATTGCCGGCGGCATCGAAGTCGTAAGTTTTAGCGCTCACGCCTTTTGCAAAAGGCATTAGTTCTGTTACACCCTGGTAGCGATCATATTCTTCCTCGCAAACAGTTTTGGACCAGGCCTCCGGCGTATTATCTGTTGGTTTACTTCTCTTGATACAGAAGTTACCCAGATCGGGTAAGGTGCCGCAGTTAGGCATGTTCACCGTTTTCATGATACCGCTCAGCCATTTGCCATTGGAAGACATACCGCCGTGGTTTTCTACGATCACGCCTATATTATGTTCTTTACCAAAGCTGGCGAGTTTGGTTAATGATTCCGCAGCTGCTTTGGCTACGTCTTCCGGAGTGCCTTCTCCTGCTGCATTTACACGAATAGAATGACAACCCAGGAAAGCGGCGGCTTCTATCCATTTGTAATGGTTTTCTACTGCCTGCAATCTTTTCTTCACATCCTGATCACCCATTTCGCCTTCGCCATCGCACATGATCAGTACACTACGTACACCCAGGTCGTCGGCACGTTTCTTCATTTCCGCGAGGTAGGATTGATCCTTTGCTTTGTCTTTGAAGAACTGGTTTACATATTCGATCCCCTGGATACCAAATTCATTTTTGGCGCGGGAGGCGAAGTCCAGGTGATTCATTTTACCGGCAAACAATGCTTTGTGGAAAGACCATTCTGCCAGTGATATTTTGAAGAACAGCTCTTTGGCAGCGGCTTCTCCGGCGCCAGGTGCAGCGGCGCTGTCCTCCTCGCTTTTGCGGGTGGATTTTCCGTTATTACAGGCAGCCAGTACAGCGGGTAACATACCGATTCCCATCGTGTATAGCCCCATTTGACGCAGGAATTGTCTGCGATTGTTTACATTACTCATATCCGTGGGTTTTAAAATTCTTCCTCCTAAAATATTCTTTTACAAGGGGGAAAGCAAGTTTAAACAGATAAAATTTTGAGAACGCCTATTCAAAAGGGATCTGAGCGGGCAGTGCACGGCGGGTAGTTTCTATGGCTGCAGCAGCCTGTAGTGCGCTGTTGTAGGCTGCCGGCACACTGGTATGCTGCGCAAAAAGCCGTTGTAATTTGTAAGGTGCTGCGGATAATATTGTTGCACGGCCTGTAGTACAAGTTGTTTGCTATCGGCGGCGTCCCCGCCCCATAAGGTGATAGAGGCCGGAAAGGTATAGCGGGCGCCATGTTGCTTAAAAGCAGTGTACATGCGTGCCAGTTGTTGCTTACGGGCCCTGGCAGCCAGTTGCCGGCGAAGGATCACTAAAGCATTTTCCTTCACCGACAACTTGTCGGCCATGTTAATACCGTATTTGCTACCGCGTATATAACAGTACAGGCAATTGAAAGCACATCCGCTATAGGGGTTAATGGTATAATCATCTAGCAACCACGGATCTCTTTTCTTTGTTTTATTCAGCAGTGACGTCACTGTAATATACCTGGGCATATTGAAAGTAATGTCACCGAAGGTCTGTATTTTATTTCATCTCTTTTACGGCGTCCAGTTCTTTTTGTGCTATTTTCTGGATCTTGGAGGTTTCCAGTAATGACAAGTCATAAGCTGCTTGTGCAGCTTCGAGGGCTTCTGGTTTGTTGCCCAGCTCCTGGCAAATCTTAGCCAGGGTGCTTTGGTTACCATATTCCTTTGGATCTATGACGGCGGCGCGCTTGGCCAGCTTATAACACTGTTGCAGAAATGGCTGACTGCCCTTTGCCAGGTACTGGCAACGTCTTGCCAGGAAGCTCAGGCCAATATCGTCCCGTTGCATGATCCCTTCCAGTGCTTTATCTGTTACTTTCACAAAGCCCTTCACGTTGGTCATGGTCAGGTAAAACTCTGCTTCCATCATTACGGCTTTTCTTTGTATACCGGTATCAGAGGAGTTCAACCACGGAGCAAGACGGGCATAAAAAGCGGTACTGTCTTTTTTGCGGATCAGTCCATAGAGGGCGGTGCTGAGCAATCGTTCCTTTACATTGCTGACTGCTTTGGCATCATACTTTTTCGTGTATTCGTCCCGGTGAGCAGTGAAATATTTACCCAGCTTTTCTTCTTCATCCCAGGCAAATGCCTGTATGGTTTTCCATCCCAGTGGCGATAGCATATCGGCATCGGTTAACGCTGCGATCAGCATTCTGCTAACGGTATCTGCTTTGTTACGGTCTGTTTTCTGTAAGGCCAGTGCATACGACAGCAAATTTTCCTTGCTGCGTTCTCCATTGTTGAAAGCCTTTTCCATGGCCGTTAAGGAGCGGGTAGGGTCCAGGGCTTTCTTTCCTTCTTCTACAAACTCAGACACCTCCATGCGGGAAGTAGCCTTATGTACCAGCTCTCCTTTACTGTCAAGAAACAGATAGGTAGGAAATACCTGTACACCATACCGTTTGCGAAGTTCAGGCCCCTCTCCTTTTTCCATATCAATTTTGTAATTGATAAAATGGGCATTATAATAATTGGCAGCAGTATCGTTCGTAAAGGCATTTTTTTCCATCCATTTGCAGGGAGCGCACCAGCTGGTGTAGCAGTCGATGAAAACCAGCTTACCCGTGCGGGCGCTTTCCTTTAATACATCCGCAAAAGCATCTTTACGAAATACAATGCCCGTTTCATTTTGCTGGGCCTGTGCGGTAGTGTAGCCACCGAGCGATAAACTTGCCGACAGCGCGCTTAACAAAAATAGTTTCTTCATACATTCATTTATTAATATCCCTGGTTCTGTACCACTACTTTACCGGATGCCTGAATTGATTTCAACGGAATAGGCAGAATATACCGCTGCTTACCCATAAAATCCGGTTTAAACGTTTTAATATCCAGCTCCCCTTTGCTGGCATATCTCACCAGGTCATACCACTCTTCACCGCTCTCTGCGCCCAGTTCACGCACTTTCTCTTCCCGAATAGCATTGAGCAAACCGGCTTTGTCGTTGAGGGTGATATCCGGCATCAATGCACGCTTGCGTATTTTGTTCAGGGCTGCTCTGGCATCTTCCAGTGAACCACCACTTCTCACGATGGCTTCGGCCTGTACCAGGTATATTTCCGCCAGGCGGATAAAATATTCTGTATCGGAGTTGGAAGGTGCACCATCTACCTGACCGGCGATAAACTTACCGTTCCGGGTACGGGTACCAGATACCACGATGGCCATGCTATCCCGGCGATCGCCTTTCATAAATGCTTTGTAATAAGCAGAAGGCACATACCAGCTGTTAAATGCAAAGCACTTGTTATTGATGTTGGTGCCGGCATCAAAAGGTGTCTGAAAAATGGCTTCTTTGGTATCTCTTATTTTTTTGAAGAAGATGGTCTTAAACGTATCTTCCAGGTTACGCTGTGTGCTCATAGTTACTTGTTGAGCCATGGCGGCAGCTTCCGCGTAGCGTTGCTGATAGAGCAATACTTTCGACTTCAGCGCACGGGCAGCAATTTTGGAAGCATAAAACGTACTGGAAAATTCCCCTGTTTCAAGGATGGCTTCATCCAGGTCTTTGTTGATCTGGTCGTAAGCGGCATGTACACCGGAGCGCGGAAACGCTTCTGCATCTTTTACCGGGTCCAGTCGCAACACCAGGCCGTAAGTAGAAGTGGTGTCATAAAACTCACCGAATAAGCGCAACAGGTAGAAATAGCTCATGGCGCGCAGGTATTTTGCTTCACCGATGATTCTTGTTTTACGAGGGTCAGCGCCGGGGAGTGCGGTGGTTTTAGTGATAATATGATTGGTCATATTAATCATCTTGTAACCGCCGGTATACATGCTTTCCAGCCAGTAGTTATTGGTGGGTACATTATTATTGGCAAAATCAAAACCATCTGATCCGGGGTCCATGGTGAGTCCCATCAGACAAGCGGCGGCGGGCATATAATAGTTAAAGGCCAGTCCGGTGCCGTTCAGGATACCGTAGGTACCGTACAAGGCACTCTGTGCTTTTTCTACGGAGGTGATGGCATTGGCATCTTCCAGCTGGTTCACCGGCGATACGTCGGTAACATCTACCAGCTTACAGGAAGCGAATAAAAAAGTGGTGACTATAGTGGCGATAATATATTGTTTCATGATTTTTTCGTTTACAGATTAACGTTAATACCTGCGGTGAATGAACGGGTCAACGGATAGATGTTCGAATCATAGCCCTGGGCAAAGTTGCCGGCGCCGGCAGGGTTTACTTCCGGATCAAGTCCGCTATAAGGTGTGAACGTGAGCAGGTTACTACCGGTCAGGAATACACGAATATTGTTGATCCTGACACGGTTCAGCGCAGGTGTATTAAAGAGGTAAGCGATCTGTAAGTTTTTGAGTTTAAAGAAACCTGCTTTTTCAATAAAGAAGTCGGAGTCACGTTTGTTCTGGTTAGGATCACCGGAAGCCAGTCGTGGCAAGTTGCCGCCCTTATTGGATTCTGACCAGGAGTTAGTTAAAATTTCGCGGGCATAGTTGCTGGTATTAGTACCAAATACCATCATGTCTTTGCGGGCCTGATTGTACAGTGAATTACCGATGCTAAAGTTAAAGAAGGCGGTAATTTCCCATTTACCAACACGCACGATATTGTTCCAGCCTCCATAAAAATCAGGTTCTGATTTTCCGATGATGCCGCGATCGTCGTCTGTGATGCGGCCATCGCCATTTACATCTACAAATTTAAGATCTCCGGCAGCGGTTTGTGAAGATTGGTAAAAGCCTTCAGGAGCAGTTTTGTTGAGCGCATCAATTTCTGCCTTTGACTGGAAAATGCCGGCTGTTTTAAATCCTTCAAAATAGCCCATGCTCTCCCCTTCTTTCAGTACACCGTTGAGATCGAATCCACCATTCAGTTTTTCTACACGGCTACGTATACGCGTAATATTTACATCAGTGATGTAGCTGAAATTTTTATGACGGATCACATCACTACCTATCTGTACTTCCACACCACGGTTAGAGAAATCACCTACGTTGTAATACTGTTGTGCAGCGCCTGTTTCCATGGCAATGCTCCTATACAGAATCATATCGTGGGTAAACTTTTTAAAGTATCCGATGGTACCTCTTAATTTAGCTTTGAACATAGAGAAGTCTACGGCAGCATCCAGCTGGTTGGTAGACTCCCAGCGGATATCCGGATTGGGTACATCATTTACAATCATTCCATTTTTCCTGGCGTAGAAGCTACCGGAAGTGAAGAGTGTGGTATATTGGAAATCCGAGAAGTTGGCGCTACCGGTTTTACCTACGGATACGCGCAGTTTCAGGTCTTCCAGCCAGGAAGCGCTTTTCATAAAATTGGCTTCCGTTAAGCGGTAGGCCAGTGCAGCAGATGGGAAGAATGCCCAACGGTTGCCCGGAGAAAACTTGGTAGATTCATCGGCACGACCGGTGAAAGTGAAATAATATTTGCCGGCGAAATTATAGTTAGCGCGCAGGAAATAAGATTGCAGGCCACTGATGGTACCACCACTGGTCCAGTTGTTAAGGATGCTGGCGCCGCCCAAGTGGTTGAGGGCTTCATCGTCTGAGAAGTTATTGGATTTGATGGTAACAAAATCACTTTTACTTTGCTGGAATGACATCCCGGCTACGGTATTGAGGTTATGTTGTCCAAAGGTCTTCAGGTAACTTAATGTATTATCAAAAATACGGGCAGTGCTGTTGTTGGTATAGTCTTCCCTGGACCCGGTACGATTGTTCCTGATTTCAAATACATCAGAAGAAGGGGTATAGTTAAGCATGTCTCCCTTAATAATATTATAAGAGAGGTCTGAACGCCATCTTAATCCTTTTGCGATTTCCACTTCACCAAAAAATGACATCATCATATTCTGGCTTCTTTCGCGTCTGGTATAATCCAGTTGCGCTACGGGGTTGGCTTGTGAGCTATCCGGGGTGGCGCCATATCTACCCAGACTATCATACGCCGGAATATCAGGGCGATAACGGATAATCGTGTAATAGCCGGTACCGGTAGTCGTTTCCATCATGGAATAGTTCATGTTGGTACCGAGGCGTAATTTGTCGAACAGTGTTGTTTCCAGACGGCTTCTCAGGTTATAGCGTTTAAAGCCACTGTTTTTGATAACGCCTGCCTGGTCTGTTACACTACCGGAAACAGAGTACAGGGTATTACCATTATTAGAACCGCCATTGATATTGAGGTATACATTATTGGTCATGGCGGTGCGGGTCACCATTTTTCCCCAGTCAGAGCTGGCGCCGGGATAGAGTACAGAATCTTTAGGGGTAGATTTACCGACACTATTGTAAGCTGTTTGTACTGTTTTCAGGAATTCAGCGCCATTCAGCATATCATAGTCTTTCGCAAACTTATCGGCGGAGGCGGTGTATCCCACGGATATATCTGCTTTAGGGCCGGAGCGTCCGCGTTTGGTCGTGATAATGACAACGCCGTTTGCTGCGCGGGAGCCGTAGATGGCTGCTGCAGAGGCATCTTTCAGGATGTCCATGCTTTCAATATCTTCCGGGTTGATGCTGGCCAGCGGAGATATTTGTCTGTTTACATCGGCGGCATATTGTTTATTTCCCTGACCGTTGCCCACTTCTACCGGTACGCCATCAATTACATACAGGGGTTCATTGTTGCCATAGGCAGAGGTACCTCCACGGATGCGGATGTTCGCTACTGCACCGGGTGCGCCGGTAGATTTCACGGCATTTACGCCGGCAGTGCGTCCAGCCAGTGCTGCATCGAAGGAGGTGGTATTCATTTTTTTCATATCATCTGTTTTGATAGATGATACGGAGCCGGTCAGGTCTTTTTTATTCACCTGTCCGTAACCTACTACCACTACGCTGCCCAGCGTTTTAGCATCTTCTGACAGTTGTACTTCCATGGTTTCGCTGGTGATCACCAGTTCACGGGACAGCATACCGATGGCAGAAAACACCAGGATATTTTTATCGGCGGGTACTTTGATGGTAAATTCTCCTTTTTCGTTGGTAGCGGTGCCGCGGGTGGTACCTTTTACCAGCACGGAAGCACCGGGTACAGGGCCTTTCTCTTTGATACTATTTACCGTACCGGAAATGGTCCGCATAGCGGCATTGGCGGTATTTTCCGACTTCACGAAAATAACGATACCATCATTCATACTACGGTATTGCAGGTCGGTATTTTTCAGCAGCTGATCGAGGATGGCTGTGATGCCTGCATCTTTGAAGTCGAGTGTATTAACAGAATACTTTTTTACATCACTTTCATTATAAGAGATGTTGATAGCGCTTTTTGTCTGCAGTTTTTTCAGGCAGGACGCGATTGTTTCGTAGCTGAAAGCAATGGTTGTTTGCTTTTGCAGGTACGACTGTGCATAGGTGTGCAGCTGTATGGCCGAGCATAACAGCCCACAGAGCAGCATTATTTTCACCCATTTTGGCTGATAGATGTTGGTTGGTAGAAATCCATTGTTCATAAATAGTCGGTATTTAGTATGAATGGTAAGGCGCTTTATCAGCAAGGCTCTCCACTGATAATTATTTTCTTGTTACGAATCGTATAGGTGATCTTATCTATTATTTTTAAGAGGTCCAGCACTTTGGTGACTGGTTCTTTATCGTTAAAGTGCAGGCTGTTGATACATTGCTTCATTTTATTATTGGTGAATACCACTTCATAGCCATAAATATTTTCCAGTTTCAGGGCCAGTTCTTCCAGGCTTACGTTGGTGAGATAGATATCTCCGTTGCGCCAGCTGTTGGCGTGGACAGCATTTACCTGTTGAGTAATGAAAGCGGCGTTGCTGCGGTTGTAGACTATTTCCTGGCCGGCGCCGAGGGTTACATTGCACTGATGTTCATCGAGTACCTGTACATTACCGGAGGCCACGGTTACTTTTTCCTGGATGAGTTTTGAGTAAGCGGCTACGTTAAAGGAGGTACCTAATACTTTGACGGCCAGGCTTTTTGTTTTTACGATAAAGGGGTGCGCGGCATCTTTGGCGACGTCGAAAAACACTTCTCCATTATCGACGTTGAATTGTCGCTGTTGCGCAAAGTCGGGATTGTATTGCAGACTGGAGCCGCTGTTGAGCCATACCACGGAACTATCCGGCAGCACCATTTTCAGGCGTTTTCCGGCAGGGCATTCGAGTGAAACCCAGGCTACATTTTTGGGTGCAGCGGGTGTAGGGAACAGGAATTTTAATCCTGCCAGCAACAGCAATGCAGCGGCGGCCGGCCATACAAAACGCTGCCAGCGCGGGATGCGTTTTACGATGGCTGGTTGTTGTACGCTGATAGATTGTTCGTATATCGCTGACAGTTCCTGCCAGGAATGTTGTTTCAACGCAGCCTGTTGTTCCGGCGACGGCAGGTTGCCCGGCATTGTTTCCAGGCTCTGGTACCATTGCTCTAAAAACAAAGTTTCTTCCTCGCTGAGGCCCTCCTGTTGCTGCTTTTGCAATAAAAAACGAATATATCGGTAGTTGAGCATAATGGCGGTTGATATCGTAAGTACAGGGAGGTACGGCTATCGTACCAGTGGTGATAAAAAAATATTTTCGGGAGAAATTAAAATGCCGTGGGGTTTCCCCCAGCGGCATTCTAAAACAGGATGCAAAAACAACCTTATTCGTTTTACAACGGGTTGTTTGCGGCGGCATCCATAGGAATACGTATGGTATAACGATATCGTCTACCGCACCGGAATCCCATGGGGTATTGCCCCAATAGTTAAGCCCAGCAAGGGCCGGGCAGCAAAGGACGATAAACGCTAAAAAGAGATTGGGCAGGTTGAACTAAATACAGACACGGTCATCCTCTTCAAAAGCAAAATTGGCTCCGTGTGTTAAACATTTTTTAAACACCGGGGTTGCAAAGCTATTGAAAACTTTATTTAAAAAACAGGCATTCCCTGTTTTTTAAATAAAGCGATAATACATTCCGCTAAAACAGGCTTCCACACTACATTTCAGCTGACATATTTTTTAATTACTATAACGTAAAAGTGTACACTGCAAACGAATTTAATTCGCAGCCCATACTTTCTTTTTATATGATAAAAAATTTACTTCCCTGTTAAAATGGAGATAACGATAATCAGGAGTGTAGGATCTACTTTGCTCCGCAGGTGTTCGCGCATTTTTTCGGTTGCGCGGTGGAGTTGATTTTTCACTGTTTGTACCGACAGGGAAAGGTGTTCGGCAATTTCGGCGGGGGATAATTGTTCTTCTCTGTTGAGCAGAAATATTTCCTGCATGCGTGGCGGTAATTGCGCGATGGCGTCGTTGACAATATGTTGCAGTTCTTTCAGTGTAAGTTGCTGTGCCACATTATTATGTGCGAAAGTGGCCTGCCATTGTGTTTCCACAATGTATCGCAGTTTCACTTCATTGCGGGCATATAAATTAAAGATGCGGTTACGGAGTATTACCTGCAGGTAGGGCAACAGCGATTCCCGCGCCTGTAGCTGCGCACGTTGATCCCACACGGTTACAAACACCTCCTGTACTATATCACGGGCTTCCTCGGCATCCTGCAGTCTTTTAAAGGCGATATTAAAAAGCGGCTCCCAATACCTCTGGTATATGAGCCGGAACGCCTCTAAAGGTTGCGAATGCACCAGACCAACCAGTTCTTTGTCTGTCATACCATGCATATCACCAGCGAATTAACGGGAAGGCTGCAAGATAAGAAAAACCGACTGCATTGTTTATTTTATTTCCATGTGTCAGGCTACCAGGAAGGCGAGTATACCGGCCAGTACTGCCTCATGGCGCATAATCCGGAAATGTCCGTCGCCGGTAATCCGAAGGGATTGTATGGCAGGATACTGCTGCAGGTAATCGTCTATTTCCGTGGCTTTGGCCAGTGTATCTGTGGTATCATAGGCAATCCATATGCTGCCGGCTTTGATACCATTGATATAGCGGTGCAGGTCCATTTCGCTGAGGTCTTCCCGCAGGCGTTGCCGGATCAGGTGCATCAATTTGGGCATTACCACCGGGTGAATACGGAACAGGCGCAAGGCTTCGTCGAAGAATACGGGGGCACTTAATGCAGCGCCTAAGAGTACCAGTTTGGGCACGCTCACGTCCTTGCGGGAAAGGGTGAGGGCGGCATTCAGGGCCCCAAACGAATGGCCTATGATGGCGTGCAGCTCTCCTTCCTGTTTCATGACCTGTTCCAATACATGCATCCATTGTACGAGGTTGGTGCGTTTGCCGCCGGAGTCGCCATGTGCCGGTGCATCGTAGGTCACCACCTGGTAGCCGTTTGCCAGCAATGCCGTGATCAGTTGTTTAAAATGGAAAGGGCTTCCTCCCCAGCCATGCAGCAGCAATACTTTAGGGCCGGTGTTTCCCCAGCGATAGGTGGTAATTTTCAGTGGGGTATTGTCGAACGGGTAGCTGCTTACCTGCAGGGGCTGGCGGATGGCCTGCCCGCGCAGCTGTTCGTGGGTAGATCGCAGTTTCCCTGCCGGTGGCGTGCAGTACAGGCGGTAAAATAACCTGGCCGTCACTCCCGGAAAAGGACGACTCATCATGGATAGCATGGTACCGGCCATCCGCAGCGATAATGGTAAAACCTGGTGTTGCATATTTTAGACCGATTGGTTTATTTTTAGCAATAAAAAAAATCACAGCGAGTGATGTTTCATTTCTTCCCTTAAAGCGTCCAGTACGACCAGCATTTGTTTGTTGTGTCCCAGCACACTACTCACGAGGATAGCACCTTCCAGCATGGTGAACATGCGAACTGCAAACTTTTTTTCGTCCCAGTCGGGTTTAAATTCTCCGTTATCCTTGCCATACTGCACCATTTTGGCGATGCGGGACTGGTAGTATAACACCAGTTCGCTGACTTTCTTTTTGAGGCCTGGGTTGGTATCATCTGCTTCCACGCCGAAGTTGAGCATGGGGCAGCCGCCGGCCACCCGCTGGTTTTTCGGGAAGGTGGCGTAATACTCAAAGAGGGCTTCGAATTTGCCGGCAGAAGTTTTAGCGGTGGCGGTGATTTTCATCAGCTGCTGCCGTTCTTCTTCTGCGATATAATCAAATACCTCCATCACAATTTCTTCTTTGGAAGCAAAGTTGCCATACACGCCGCCTTTGGCCAGCCGCGTGGCTTTCAGGATATCACTGATAGAAGTACCTGCCACCCCTTTTCGATTGAAAATAGGCGCCGCTTGCTCAATGATAAATTGTCTTGTTCTTTCCGCTTTTCCCATGGCGTTACCAAATTAGACCAATTGGTCCAATTCAGCAAAAAAAGTTGTTTTACAGGTTCAGGATCCGCTCAATAGCTGGCGCATAGGCGGCGCCAACGGGAATGGGGATATTTCTGATGTAGAGAGAATTCCGGTCGGCCCGCTCAATTTTATTATTGGCTACAATATAGGAGCGGTGTACGCGGGTGAAAGATGCAATGGGTAACAGGTCTACTGCTTCCTGCATAGATAAACGGGAAATCAGTTTGCGATCGGTCAGGATAAAATTGACGTAGTTACCGGCGCTTTCCAGGTAAAGGATATCATCCAGGACAATACGGAATTGTTCATACCCGCTTTTTACGAAAATGTAATCCGGTTGATCTTTATTGACCGACGGCGTACCGTTTTGTTGTTTTAGCTGCAACAGGTTATTGGCTTTATTGCAGGCCTTCATGAAACGTATGAGTGAAAAGGGTTTCAGCAGGTAGTCGATGGCATCCAGCTCAAAGCTTTTCACCGCGTGTTCGGAATAGGCGGTCGTGAAAACGGTCATGGGCGGGTAAGGGAGACTGGACAAAAAGTCGAGCCCTGAAATATCCGGCATTTTTATATCGAGAAAAAGCAGGTCTACTTTTTCTTTGCTTAAAAAATCGATGGCATCAAAAGCATTGGTAAAAAAACCTTTCATTTCCAGAAAGGGCACCATGGCGGCGTGATTTTTAATAACAGCCAGCGCCACCGGTTCATCATCTATAGCAATAGCAGTCAGCTTCATATGGCTATTTTACGTATTAGCAAGATAGGGATTTACATAATTTTCCCGAGTAACAATTTTTTGGCCTGTTGCCAGAGATGCTGGTACTGGCTGTTTTCGCGGTTGCGCCACTCTTTTACCATGGCTTCCGCCTGTTCTTTTCGGATGTCTTTGGTGGCAGCAAACAAATGATCTACTGTTTCCTTATCGGCCTGTAATGCAGCCGCCTGGTAGTGTTCCTGTAGTTCCTGTCCGGAGGCTGTTTCCAGTTGTGCGGAAGCAACGCCTTGAGCAGTAGCGGCAGCCAGTTTCTCATCATATTCGCCTTTCGGCATCAGGATTTTACTGAGCAGGGGCATTACTTCAATGAGGGTGATGATAAAAACGATCAACCTGTATCGTTGATTTACCGGTGGATGTGTTTCTGTGAGTTCATGCAGTGCTTCTATCTGTGCCAGGAATCCGTTGGTGAGTGTACCCAGGTAAACGGTTTCCTTGAGACTATCCACGCTGTGCATGCGCGCTATTTGTGCCTGCAGCTGTTGCTGTTGTGGTTCCCAGGCCCGCTGCATGGCTTGCAGTTCTTCTTCTGATTTGAGGTAGGCGGATTTTTTTACGCGGGCAATATCGGACTCTCCTATTCTG
>NZ_DATCVJ010000242.1:0-6961 GCF_036566945.1 Chitinophaga sp.
AGCCATTTGGTCGCATCTATATCTACGCCGGCATAGCCATATAGTCTGTTGCGGCCATCTGTTTCGTAGTCCATGTAACGATTCCAGTATGGGCCGTTGCTGGAGGAAATTCCTGGGTCGTTCCAAGCTTTGCGGTTCCAGGTGATCTGGGAGCCATCATCGTATTTGTATCTTTTTTCCATGTCGATATCGAGCTGACGCTGTCCGTACATGGTAAATTGAAGGGTTGGGTTTGGTCCGGCGAATCCGGTGCCGGGACGGCCTTTTACTCTCAATGAGGTATAGTTAACGGAAGCCACAGCTCTTACGCCTTTGGTGACTTCATAATTACCGTTCACGGAGAGGTTATTTCTTTTATTGGTCGCATTTGGCAGCACAAAGCTTTGATCCATGTTGCCGTAAGACAGGCGGAAAGCGCCTTTGTCGTTGCTACCGGCCATGGAGATATTGTTGGTCAATGTGAACCCTGTTTTGTAGAAGTCTTTTACATTGTCCGGATGTGCGGACCAGGAGTCTGTTTGTCCGAAGTAAGGATTGTTTTTATTTTTATCCCATGACCAGTAGGGGCGGATTTTGCGTCCATCCAGTTTGGGGCCCCATGATTCATCTACAGCGTATTTAGGGAGGAGGTCGTATCTCCCTCTGCCGTTATTATCATCGTAGGTAGCGCTTTGTTCATTCAGAAATCCTTCCGGGTGTTCGTTGTAATAGAGGGTATCGAAGCTGCCGGCAGTACCGCCACCGTATTGGTTTTGATATTTAGGCAATACAGCTACCTGATCTATTTGCGCGTTAAGACTATAGGTAACGCCAATACCTCTTTCGCTATCCGGGCGTTTTTTGGTGGTGATAAGCATTACACCATTTGCACCGCGGCTGCCATATAATGCGGTGGCGGCGGCGCCTTTCAGGATAGATATATTTTCGATGTCTTCCGGATTAATGTCCTGCAGCGGGCTACCATAGTCGTATCCCCCACCGCCATTTTGCTGGCCGGCTGCGTTGGTGATACTATTCATCATGGGAACACCATCCAGTACAAAGAAGGCATTATTATCTCCGAGGATTGACTTCACACCACGGATGGTGATTTTGCTGGAACCGCCCATGGAACCGGTGTTGGTGCTTATTTGTACACCGGCAACTTTTCCAGAGAGTGCGTTTACAAAGTTTACTTCTTTGGCTTCCTGTACCGCGCCACCGCTCACTTCCTGCAGGGCATAACCAACGGAGCGTGGATTCTTTTTAATACCGAGGGCGGTTACTACCACTTCTCCCAACACTTTTTTAGTGGAATTGGAGGGTACCAGGGTAATATTCAGTTCACCTCTTTTTTCGATGGGAATGGTTTGGTCGCCAAAGGTAGCTGCTGTTACCAGAATGGTATCCCTGATGCCAGCCTTGATGGTATAATTTCCTGTAGGATCTGTCTGTGCATTTATTTTAGCGGTTTTATTACGGATGACAGCGCCGGGTATTGGCGTTCCTTTATCATCTTTCACGGTACCGGTGAGTGAAAATTTTCCTACTTCACTTTTTGCGGTAGCCGGATCCGGAGGGAGGATGAGTGCGGTGTCCTCTTTGGGAGCGGCTTTAGCAGCAGTGTCTTGTTTAGGTTTGGTGGTATCCTGTACAGGAGTCGCTTTTGGAGCTGTATCCTGTTTTTGTTTAATACTGGAATCAGCTGCAGCGGGTTTAATCACTACCGGAACGGTGGTATCAGCTTGCTGTTTTGCGGTGAGATACCCTTCGGGTTTTGCGTATGCGCTGCTGGAGGTATAGCAGAAAAAGGCATAGCACAGCCCCGACCAGGCTAGTACATGGCTTCTCATTGTATAATTTAAGATTTGGTTACAAAATTTTTTGACAGGAATCTTCTGCTGTCTCTTGTTATATTGATTGTCCATCAATATAACAATACAATCAAAATGGCTTCTACAATGGGTTGCAGAAGAAAAAAAATCATTTTAGGTTTTTCCTCATTTCGTAGTGCGGAATTCCCACTTCTGTAAATTCTTCTCCACAAGATTGATAGCCTAGTTTATGATAGAAGCCTGTGGCTTCTTTGCGGGCATGCATGGTGAGTATATCAAAGCCGTTGTTGCGTGCATATTCTTCTGCAAAAGCAATAATTTCTCTTCCCACTCCTTTTCCCTGCAGTGCTGGTGATACGGCCATTTGCCTTAGCTGCACGGTGTTTTCGCTGATGGGCGTAAGAATACAGCAGCCTGCAAGTGTTTCTTTATTATCGATTACAGTGAACCCTGCAATGAAGATGTCATTTATTTCCTGTTGTAGTTGTGCAGCTGAAAAGCTTAACCCCAGTGGTTTTCGCAGTACTTCACTGCGAAGGTCTACCATGGTGTGATAATCACAACTACCGTATTCGAGTATACGAAAATCGAGCATAATTGTTTGTTGGATTTTATGGATTGCTGTTGATGCTATGCAGTGTGAGCAGGTTTTCTGCTACTAAGCTCACAAGCGGTTGAAAACAAATAGCTTGCCAACGGGGATCAGGAATGTTGAGAATTAAAGTAGCTGATGATAAGTTGATCGACCGATTTTACCTGTAGCATATCGTCATTTATCGTGAGTGCGTTAGGGTGTGTATCTGTGCAAATTACTTTTTTAATGAGGCCACTTTGCTTGATTTTTTCAAAGCCATTTCCTGCAAAGATGCCATGGGTGGTTATTACACAGATATTTGCTGCACCGGCCTCATGATAAGATTCTGCCGCATGGATGAGTGAACCGCCAGTACGGATCATATCATCGTAAATGATAACGGTTTTATCTTTTACATCGGCGCTGATGGCGGTGATAGCTGTTTCGTCACCAGAGATGCGGCGTTTAAATACAAAAGCGGCTGGAACATGGAGATCATTGGCCAGGGATTCTACCCATTTAGCTCTGCCGGCGTCGGTGCTGGCGAGTACAAAAGGCTTTCCTGCAGCGAGTTCCATGGCAGCGTCTTTCACGAAGTCTTTTGCATATAAATGAACAGGGCGCACATCATTTTCGAAATACCAGGTGATGCCATCCACATGAAGATCGATCATCACAATTCTATTGCCTCTGGAAGTATTAGGGAGTGATGAAAACAGTACTGCACGGGTTTTTGCCTTGACAATTTCACCATATTTCACGGCTCGTTCCATGGTAGAATAGCCGAAAAAAGGAATGATGATCGTGAGTGAAAAAGCACCGAGTTGTATGCAGCCGCTGGCAAGATCATATAATTCGAGCGTTGCTTTATCGTCTATAGTGCCACCTATTAAAATCACTTCTTTGTTGCTGACATTACTCAAAATGCGGTGATAATGTTCCCCATCTGGAAAATCACGTATCTCTAATTCCCCATTTTCCCAGGTAGCACCTGTGCTTGACAGTATCTTATTTTTTAAATACTGGTAATGCTGCGTAGCAAAAATGATCTTCTGTGGCATGACTTTTACAGGATAAATCTGAGATAATCGTAAAAATAAGTGATTAGAGGGATATTTATAATGTTGATAATTAATATTTTTGTTGATGAGCACTCATATTTCCCCTGTTTTTTAACTTTTCATTTGCGGGTGGAACATTAAATTTGAAGGATTACTATATTCATGATTCGTTTTACAACATATATCGGAGCACTGTTTTTTTTCTTTTTCATTAGCATGCAGGTTACTGTCGCACAGGTGCGGTTGTCTGGGATGGTGGCGGATCAGGAAACCAAAACCGGATTGCCTTTTGTTTCAATTGTTAACAAAAGGACTATGACAGGTTCACTGAGTAATGAAAGTGGGCGTTATTACATGGAAGCCATTCCCGGAGATACACTTGAATTCTCCATGTTGAGCTATGCGCCCAGGTTGATTATTGTACCCATGTTATCTTCTTCTCAGGACGTATATCTGCAGAAACGGATGTTTGAATTGCAGGGGGTGAACGTACAAGGAAAGAATTATCGCAATGACTCTATGGCGTTGCGGGATGAATACGGACGGTACTTTAATTATCATAAGCCGGGGGCGATGGACGTGCTGAAAACCTTGCCAGCAAATCCTATCACGGCATTAACTTATCTAGTTCCGAGTAAGGTGCGTAAGCGGAAAGAACAGTTCCATGAGCAATTGCTTTATTGGGAGAAAGAGAAATTTATCGATTACCGGTATTCTACGGAGTTGGTAGGTAAAATGACCAAGTTGCAAAGTCCCGAGTTGGATTCTTTTATGTATAAATACCGACCAGGGTATCAATTCCTGAACAGTGCGTCGGAATATGATCTGATGTTATACATTAAGCAATCATTTGAAACTTATCAGAAAGAGAAAATAGAGAAAAAAGAACCTTAATAAAAAGAGCTACGCCAGGTGATTTTCACCTGGCGTAGCTCTTTTATATATCTCCCCTATACATATAATTATTTATATATTTGCCTTGTATTACGCTGAGAGAGCGGTAAACCCTATGCAGTAAAATTCTATACCCATAAGTTGCCTATTCTATGAAATTTTTATTCCGTACCCTCCTGCTTTGTTTATTAAGCAGTGTTTCCTACGCACAGACCGTATACCAGATTCGCGCAGATAGTGTTCGTATTTATAGTGCCTGTGATACGGCGGAATTGATTATTGAAAATCATACGCAGGATACGCTGGGATTTCTTTTTAACAAAGGAAAAGGGCGAACAGAGTTCCGGAAATTAAGGCTGCAGATGCTGTCTGATAATTCGCTGGCGATCGTGGGGCAGGATACGATTCCTTTTGGTAGTGGATTTGTGAAGCTTCAAACAGCTACCGCTCAGCCAGGAGGATTTTCCGTTGCAGGAAGTGGATTCAGCACGGCACAATTTCAAGTGAAGAGAGATGGTAGTGATGTTGTTTCAGGTGGATTAGCATTGTTTAATGCTCTTCAAACACGTGGAACTATTTTTCAATTAAATGGAGATATCAATCCGGGTGTATCTACATGGATACATAATGGATCAGCGTGGGTGAAAAGAATGGAAATAAATTCGGGGAGTGGCGTTGTTGATATGCCATATGGATTTATTGGAGGAAATGCTTCCAAAATAAGGGGAGCTGATGGCGTCGATTCTACTCAGTCATATCTGCAGTTCATGCGTGCCGATGGAACTACGAGAATGGGACTTGTAGGTATGGCCAGCAAGACAAGTAAAGATATTTATTTGATAAGTGACCAGGGGAAGGTGAATCTTTATCCAAATAATAATTCTCTGACAGGTTACTTGAGTGTAGAGCCAACAAATTTGCTATATAACGGAGGCACAGTTACGTTAGCTAATGCAACATCCAACATATTATATTTTACAGGCGGGGGACTTGGGGCGCCGGCATCAGGTGTAAGGAGCGCTGGCACAAAAGTAATCTTAGCCTCAGGGGCACCCGGTAGTACTGTTGATTTTGGTATGGGAATGGAGGCTTCCAATATATGGAATAGCGTACCATCCAATAGTATAGGTGTTGGATGGAAGTTCTATGGAGGGGCGACACAAGTCGGAAGGATAAGTGGGACAGGATCATCGGAATGGGCGGGACAGGGCCGGTTTAAAGGATGGTATTTGAGTGGAAGCGGTGCAGGACCTGCGGCTGAAGTAGGTTATACCGGAGGTGCCGCAATTTTTGCGGGAGCGGATCGTACTGCGGCAGGGACTTATATTCCTGTACAGTTAATAGGAGGAAACTCTCCGTCAGGTAAGACATTTACAATTGATGGAACAGGTTATAGATTAAACCAGTTGACGAATGCGGTAGCGTTAGGAACTGACGCGAATGGATATATTGTTGATGGCTCTGCGAACTTTATTAAAAATAGTACTTCTCAGCAAACTGCTAACTTCAATGTATCCGGTGCAGGTACCTTAGGCGGAAATCTTACTGTAGGTGGCAATGGAATCGTAACAGGAAGCATCACTGCTACCGGCTTCAATCAACCTTCTTTAAGAGCATTAAAAATGAATATTAAAGCATGTGAGCTGGATGCTATTAAAATCATAGATAGTCTTAAAATTTGTGAGTTTGAATATAAAAAAGATCCTGGAAAAAAAGTCATCGGGATCATTGCTGATGACGAGCCATCCATTATTTGCGGAGAGAAGCATGATCATCTGGACATGATGAATGCAGTGGGCCTGTTGCTGAAAAGCGTGCAGGAGTTAAATGCCCGTGTGGAAAGATTAGAGCAACAAATTAGTAAAGAAAGATCATCGAAATAAATGTTTGAATTCTTGGCACTTATTCAAGTGCTTCTACCGCATTTTTTAATGCTGGTAAGGAGAAGTAATGCTGCTGTTTAAGATAATCAGCGAGGCCTGTATCATGTACAAGCAAGTATTCAAGGATGCCTGTAGCAGGCCATATCCGGGCATTTTTCTGGGTAAATTTGTTGTAAAGGGGATCATAAGTAATTGCCGCATATGCGGAAATTTTTCTTTTTTCGTTAAGAGAAAAATAAGTGAATGGGTTATGAGTGTACTTTTCATTGTTAACATTCTCATATAATGCGTCAACATACGTACTTAACGCCTCCGCCATTCTATTATCGTTTACCTGTGTATGGTCTGATATCCATTTGAGAAGTTCTTCTTTTATTTCTAATACGCCTTTGGCATTTTTTACAAAGATAATTTCTCCTACGGTGGCTATTTGATTGTCCTCCATGTTGAGGTAATCATTCATGACCAGATCGTTTATTTTAGGTTCTTTGGTATAGCCAAAGGATTTGACCAGTGTTTTAAGGAAGAAGGTGTCTTCATGGAGGAGGTAGGCGAGGTCAGGTTGGCTGTTATTGAAGAGGTATTTATTGCGTGCGATGAGGGGTGGGTTGATTTCGATAGTATAATGATTACTATCTGTGAAATTAACAAAGTCTCCAAGGAGAGGAACATAAGTAATGAATTTATATTCCTTTGAAATAAAAATATTATCATTGGTATAATCAAATTCTTCCT